>NZ_JBPQTS010000179.1:0-13835 GCF_051386455.1 Streptomyces sp. URMC 124 | reverse complement strand
ACCCCGCACTCCGCCACCGGGCACGGGGGCGTGGACGGAGGAGTGCGAGCTGGTCATGCGGGCGCCTTCCGGTGGTCGCGGACTCTCCCGGCCCCAACCGCCCCCGTGATCGCTTCATTCCCGCCGCCGGGGGCCACCGCTGCACCGAACGGGTGCCGAACCCGCCCCGCGCGTTTGCGCGCAGGCGCAACGGGGACCTGGTGACGGTGCCGTAGGGACACCCCCGTAGGGACACCAGTGAAGGCGAGGCGCCGTGGCCGCACCGCAGACCACCTCCCCCGTGACCCTGCGCGTCAACGGCGTCGCGCACCACAAGGAGCTCGACCACCGGACGACCGTGCTCGACGCCCTGCGCGAGCACCTGGGGCTCACCGGGGCCAAGAAAGGCTGCGACCACGCGCAGTGCGGGGCGTGCACGGTGCTCGTCGACGGGCGGCGGGCCAACAGCTGCCTGCTGCTGGCCGTCGCGCACGACGGCGCGGAGATCACCACGGTGGAGGGGCTGGCCGAAGGGGACGCCCTGCACCCCCTCCAGGAAGCGTTCCTCGAACACGACGGCTTCCAGTGCGGATACTGCACGCCGGGACAGCTCTGCTCCGCGGTGGGCATGATCGCCGAGGCGGGCGAGGGCGCGCCCTCCCATGTGACGCCCCTCGCGGCGGCCCCGCCGGGGGCGCCCGTGGCCCTCTCCCCCGACGAGATCCGCGAGCGCATGAGCGGAAACCTGTGCCGCTGCGGCGCCTACGTGAACATCGTCGCCGCGATCGGGGACGTGGCGCGGTGAAGGCCTTCTCCTACACGCGCCCCGACGACGTGGACGAAGCGATCGCCGCCCTGGCCGCCTCACCGGGAGCGGCGTTCCTCGCAGGCGGCACCAATCTGGTGGACCTGATGAAGCTGGGCGTCTCCTCCCCCGGGCTGCTGGTGGACGTCAGCCGCCTGCCGCTCACGGAGATCGAGGAGACGCCGGACGGCGGGCTGCGCATCGGGGCCAACGTCCGCAACAGCGACCTCGCTTCCCATCCGGCCGTGCGGACGCGCTACCCGGCGCTGTCCCAGGCGGTCCTGGCGGGCGCCTCCGGGCAGATCCGCAACACGGCGACGACGGGCGGCAACCTCTTCCAGCGCACGCGCTGCCTGTACTTCCAGGACGTGGGCAAGCCGTGCAACAAGCGGGTGCCGGGGAGCGGCTGCCCGGCCCGCGAGGGGGTGCACCGCGACCTCGCGGTGCTGGGCCATTCGGCGCAGTGCGTCGCCACGCACCCCTCCGACATGGCCGTGGCCCTGGCGGCGCTCGACGCGGTCGTCGACCTGCGCGGGCCCGCGGGCGAGCGCGCCGTACCGCTCTGCGACTTCCACCGCCTGCCCGGTGACGAGCCCTGGCGCGACACGGTCGCCGAGCCCGCCGAGCTCGTGCTGGCCGTCCGGCTGCCGCCGCCTCCCGCGGGCCGGTCCGCGTACCGGAAGGCACGCGACCGCGCCTCGTACGCCTTCGCGCTCGCCTCCGTGGCCGCGGCCCTCGACGTCCGCGACGGGCGGGTGGAAGACGTGCGCCTGGCCTTCGGCGGCCTGGCCCACAAGCCCTGGCGGGCGCGGGTCGCGGAGGACGCGCTGCGCGGCGCCCCGGCCACCGAGGAGTCCTTCGCAAAGGCCGCAGGGGCCGAGCTGGCGGACGCCGAGCCGCTGCGCGACAACGCATTCAAGGTGCGGCTCGCCCGCAACCTGGCCGTGCGGGTGCTCGCCGGGCTCGCCGGGCCCGCAGGAGAGGGGAACGCCTCGTGAGCACCGCCCCCGGCCCGGTCCGCCGTGAAGGCCGCGAGAAGGTCACCGGAGCCGCCCGCTACGCCGCCGAGCACACCCCGCCCGGCACCGTGTACGCCTGGCCCGTGCCCGCCACGGTCCCCCGCGGCCGGATCCTGTCGGTCGACGACGCGGCGGCCATGGCCGAGCCCGGCGCCCTGGCCGTCCTGACGCACGAGAACGCGCCGCGCCTGAAGGACACCGAGGACCGCACGCTGCTCGTCCTCCAGAACGACCGGGTGCCGCACCGCGGCTGGTACGTGGCGCTGGCCGTGGCCGAGACGCCGGAGGCGGCGCGCGCCATGGCCGCCGCGGTGCGGATCGGATACGCGGCCGAGGAGCACGACGCGGAGCTGCGGGACGGGCACCCTCGCCTGTACACGCCCGAGGAGGTCAACGCCGGCCTTCCCGCGGTGCGCGAGCGCGGCGACTTCGACGCGGCGTACGCGCGGGCGGCCGTGCGCGTCGACGCGGCCTACAGCACGCCCGGGCTGCACAACCACCCGATGGAGCCGCACGCCACGACCGCCCGCTGGGAGGACGGCCGGCTGGTGGCGTACGACTCCTCCCAGGGGTCCTCGACCGTGCAGGAGACGCTGGCCGGGCTGTTCGGCATGGACAAGGACCTCATCACGGTGGTGTCGGAGCACGTGGGCGGGGGTTTCGGCTGCAAGGGGACGCCGCGCCCGCAGGTCGTCCTGGCGGCCCTGGCGGCCCGGCACACCTGCCGGCCCGTCAAGCTCGCCCTGCCCCGCAACCAGCTCGTGGCGGTGGTGGGGCACCGGGCTCCCGTGCTGCAGCGGGTCCGGCTGGGAGCGGGGGACGACGGCGTGATCGACGCCCTCGCGCACGAGGTGATCACCCAGACGTCCACGGTGCGCGCATTCGTGGAACAGGCCGCGGCCCCCTCCCGGGCCATGTACGTCTCCCCGCACAGCCGCACCACGCACCGGGTCGTGCAGCTGGACGTGCCGAGCCCGTCGTGGATGCGGGCGCCGGGCGAGTGCCCGGGCATGTTCGCCCTGGAGTGCGCCATGGACGAACTCGCGGAGGCGGCCGGCGTGGACCCGGTCGAGCTGCGCGTGCGCAACGACACGAGCGACGAGCCGGACAGCGGGAAGCCGTTCAGCAGCCGTCACCTGGTGGAGTGCCTGCGCGAGGGCGCGCGCCACTTCGGCTGGGAGGGGCGCGATCCGCGGCCGCGCTCGCGGACGGAGGGACGTCTCCTCGTCGGGACCGGGGTGGCCTCGTCCTACTACCCCGTCTTCCTGATGCCGTCGGCGGCGGAGGCGCGGGTTTCCGAAACGGGCCGCTACCAGGTCCGGGTCAATGCCACGGACATCGGCACGGGTGCCCGTACGGTCCTGGCGCAGATCGCCGCGGAAGTGCTCGGGGTGGCCCCGGAGCGGGTGGCGATCGAGATCGGCAGCAGTTCACTGCCCTGCGCATCGGTCGCGGGCGGCTCGTCGGGCACGGGCTCGTGGGGATGGGCGGTGCACAAGGCGTGCACCGCGCTGACCCGGGCGATCGACGAGCACGGCGGGACCGTCCCGCCCGGCGGCCTCGCCGCCACGGCGGACACCGCGGATGACATCGAGGAGGAACCGCCCCACGCCAGGGCGGCCTTCGGCGCGCAGTTCGCCGAGGTGGCGGTGGATCAGGACACGGGCGAGGTGCGGGTGCGGCGTCACCTGGGGGTGTTCGCGGCCGGCCGGATCCTCAACGCGCGCACCGCGCGCAGCCAGCTCGTCGGCGGCATGATCATGGGTATGGGCATGGCCCTCCTGGAGGGCAGCACGATGGACCTCCGCTACGGCGACTTCGCCGAGCGGGACCTGGCCTCGTACCACGTGCCCGCGTGCGCGGACGTCCGCGACGTCGAGGCCCACTGGATCGACGAGCACGATCCGCACCTCAACCCGATGGGCACGAAGGGCATCGGCGAGATCGGCATCGTGGGCGCGGCCGCGGCGGTCGCCAACGCGATCCGCCACGCGACGGGAGTCCGCGTCCGCGACCTCCCGGCGCTCCCGGAGAAGCTGCTCGCCGGACTGGGATGACCGGCAGGGGGTGACGCGCGCGCGTCACTTGTCGGCGTGGCCGCCGAGGTAGAACAGCAGCCAGATGAAACCGGCGAAGAGATGGGTGACGAACACGTAGATCATCACTCGGAAGGCGACCTGCCGCTCAGCCCGCTTCTCGCTCATGACGGGCCTCCTCATGTGTGCGCCGACGCCGCGATCCTATCCCGGGGGCCACGGATTCACGGACGGTGAGCAGAGGGACGCCCGCGACCGGCGAACCGCTCAGGCCGCGCGCTCGCACACCTCCAGGACGAGCCGTGCGACCATCTCCGGTTCGCGCAGGGTGGGAAGGTGGTCGCTCCCGGGGAGGCGGACCAGGCGGCAGCCGGGGATGCGGGCCGCCATCGCCTCGTTGCAGCGGACCACTTCGGGCTGGTCCTGCTCGCCCAGGGCCAGCACGCACGGCACGGCCAGTTCGCCCAGCCTGCCGAAGGCGGGGGCGTCCGGCACCTGGTACGGGTGATTGGAGAACCACGCCGGGAGCGCCGACCGCATCGCGGCCGCCGCCTCCGCGTCCTCGCCCGTGCCGGCTGCGCCCCACGTCCGCCGGCACAGGGCCACCAGGCCGTCCGTGTCACCGGCCTCGGCCAGCTTCGCGATCTCGGACATGAGCGCGGGCGAGGAGAGCTCGTCGTAGCCCGTCACGCCCGGCGTCAGCAGCGCGAGCGCCGCGACCCGCGCGGGCTCGGCGAGGGCGAGGCTCACCGCCGTGGCGCCGCCCATGCTGCAGCCGGCCAGGGCCACCCGGGTCAGCCCGAAGTGGTCGAGCACCGCAGCCAGGTCCTCCGCCGGGGAGTACTTCACCGTGGCGACGGGAGAGCGCCCGTAGCCGCGCACGTCGTAGCGGATGACCCGGTGGCGCTCCGCGAGGCGCGGGAGGACCGGATCCCACAGGCGCGAGTCGCCGATCCCCGGGTGCAGCAGCACCAGGGGCAGGCCGTCCGCTCCCCCCGCCGGATCTCCCGAGTCGTCCGCCCAGACCTCGCCGCCCTCGACGGGCACCATGAGTTCCATGGCCCCAGTCTGCTGGCGGCACCGGCCGTACACCAGAGTCGTGCCTCAAGGAGCGAGGTCGCGGCGGGCGACGAGGCCGAACGCCAGGAGGATGCCCGCGGCGCCGACCCCGGCGAGGACGCCGAACTGCCCCCAGGGGACGGTCCCGTGGGCCAGCGCGTCACCCGGCGTGTAGTAGTGGAAGGGGCTCGCGTAGCGCAGGGGCGCGGCCTTCGACCAGGCCATGGCCACGAAGTTGACCGCGAACCCGACCGCGCCGAGCGCGATCGTCACCCCCATGACGCGCGCCCGGCTCCGGCCCGCCGCCGAGACGGCCAGGGCGGGCCCGGTCAGGCACAGCGCGAAGCCGAATCCGAGCAGCCCGGCCGCGTAGACCCCGCTGCGGGGCACGGCGTCGCTCAGGTCGGGCACGAGCGCCACGCCGAGGGCCACGGCCAGCGTCGCGGCCGCGTTGAGCAGCAGGGAGACGAGGACGAGCGCGGCGGTCCGCTCGGCCAGCAGCCTGGCCCGCGAGACCGGGCGGCTCATGAGCAGCTCGATGGTGCCCGCCTCCACGTCCGCGGCGACCGCGGCGGCGGCCAGCGAGCCGACGGCGGTCAGCTGCAGGGCGATCCAGAAGGGGTGGGTGAGCCCGGCGCCGAGCAGGCCGGGGTAGCTCGCGATCGACACGGCGCCGTTGGACCCGCTGAACGCCTTGAAGGCGTCCGGCAGCTTCCACCCGCTCGCGCCGAAGATCTGCTCCGGGGTGACGGTCGTCGTGATCACCACGATGAGGGCCTCGAAGACGGCGATGCCCGCGGTCAGGGCGGCGATCATCCGCCGGCGGCGGTGCAGGGCCAGCCGCATCAGGGGGAAGCGCCGGCCGGTCACGGGGGCCTCCCCTCCTCCCGGTAGAAGTCGAGGAAGGCCTCGTCCAGCCCCGCCTCCTCCACCGTGACGTCCCGCACCGGCAGCTCCAGCAGCCCGCGCAGGACGGCGACCGCCCGGTCCGGGGGGATCATCAGCACGGCCTGGTCGCCGCGCCAGTCGGGCGCCCAGCGGTCGGCGGCGCCGAGGGGCCGCCGGCCGAGCCCGTCGGCGAAGGTCAGGCGCACCTTGCGGGCCCGGGCCTCGCGCAGGGCGGCGACCGACCCGCAGGTCACCAGCCGCCCGGCCCGGACGATCGCCACCGCCTCGCACGTCCGCTGGACCTCGGGCAGCACGTGGCTGGAGAGCAGGACGGTGCGCCCGGCCGCGCGGATCTCCTCCAGCAGGGCGTAGAAGGTCTCCTGGACGAGGGGGTCGAGCCCTTCGGTGGGCTCGTCGAGGATCACCAGCTCGGGTTCGTGCTGCAGCGCCTGGACCAGGCCCAGCTTCTGCTTCATGCCGCGCGAGTACGTGCGGACGGTGCGGTCCAGTTCCGTACCGGTGAGGTCCAGGCGCTCGCAGAGCTCGCCCCGGAGGCGCGCGGGGGCGCCCTGCAACTCCGCCAGCAGGCGCAGCGTCTCGCGGCCGGTGAGCTCGGGGTAGAGCCGCAGCTCGCCGGGGAGGTAGCCGAGGGACGGGGCGAGGCGCATGTGCTCGGTGAACGGGTCGCGGCCGAGCACCCGGACGCGGCCTTCGGTGGGGCGCAGCAGGCCGACGAGGCAGCGCAGCGTGGTGGTCTTGCCGGCTCCGTTGGGCCCGAGGAAGCCGAAGACCTCGCCCTCGCCGACGCGGATGTCCAGGCCCTCGACGCCGGTCGTGCGGCCGTAGCGCTTGGTCAGCGAGACGATGTCGATGACGTTCCGCGTGCCCTCGCCCAAGGCCGCCTCCCGGACGTCTGCGGCGGTGCTGCCTCCCTCCTCCCAGCTTGGGTCAGCCGGTGCCGGGCTGCCACGTCGCGGGGCCGCCGGTCCGGCGCGGCCCCGTGCCGGACGGCGGCGGATGGGCGAAGCTGGAAGGAGGCCGGAGGGAGGGGCGAACGGGAGGGTCCGGGCCGCCGAGCGCGAAGGAGCCGACGATGCCGCACTCAGCCGAATGGAACGTCCGTCTCGACATGGTCGAGGAGGAGGGGACGACGAAGGCCCGCGCCGTCCTCGACACCGGGGCGACGACGGTCACGGGCCGCGGGAGCGCCACGTGCGCGCCGGGCGACAAGGACATCCCGGCGATCGGGGACGAGTTCGCGGCGGGCCGGGCCCTGCGCGACCTGGGCGAACAGCTCCTGCACGCGGCAGAGCACGACGTCGCCGCGGTGGGCGCGGCCCCCGAGCCCAGGAGGTCGCCGATGTACGGGTGGCCCCTGTAGGGCGACGCGCCCGCCCGGCCCCCGGTGAGGCGGTGAGGCCCCGGGCGGCCCGTTCGGGGTCAGACCCCGACCGCCTCCTCCATCTCCTCCTCGGCCGCGGGTCCGGCGCCGGCGGCCGGACGGGCCCGCCTCGCTTCGGCGGCCCATGCGAGGGCGGTCACCACCGCGCCCAGGACCAGCCAGGCGGCCAGCGTCGCCACGTGGCGGCCGAGCCCGTCGCTGCCGAAGTAGACGAGGCTGCGCGCGCCCTCGACGAAGCCGGCGCCGTTCCAGAAGGAGTGCAGCCCGGCGAAGAAGCCGTTCTGCAGCTCGGGCCGGTACACGCCGCCCGCGCTGGTGAAGTTGAGCATCACGAACAGCACCATCATGCCCAGCGTGGTCCAGCGCTTGAGGAAGGTGTGCAGTCCGACGCCGACGAGGAGGATGCCCGCCGAGTAGGCCCAGGCCATGCCCCACACTCCCCACAGGCCGTGGTCGACGAGGTGGAAGACGGGTCCGGCCAGTGCGGCGCCGACGAGGCCGACCACGAACGAGGTCGCCACCGCCAGCGCGGCGCGCAGCCGCATGGGCAGCGCTCCGCCCGCGGCGCCCAGCACGGCGACGGAGGCGTACGAGCCGATGCTGACGGCGACCAGCAGGAAGAAGATGCCCTGCCCGGTCGGGTCGCCCTCGGCCGGCGGCGCCACGTCCGTCACCTTCAGGGGCGCGCCGCTGCGGGCGGCCACCGGCGCGAAGACCTTCTGCACGGCCATGGCGCTGGTGTCGGACCCGGCGGAGGCAACGAGGAGCTCGGGCGCGTGCCGGTCCGGTACGTACGCGCCGAAGACGTCGCGGTGGCGCAGCGCGCGGAGGGCCTCGTCGCGGTCGGCGACGGTGCGTACGGCGAGCCGGTCCCCGGCCTTGTCCGCGATGCCCCGTGCGAGGGCGTCCGCGCCGGGCCCGGACTGCACGACGGCGACGGGCAGTTCGTGGGGCGTGGGCTGCGCGAACGCGCCCAGGTAGGCGAGGCCCATCCCGATGCACATCAGCAGCGGGGTGAGCAGGTGGCTCAGTACGTGGCGCAGCGCGCCGCGGGTGGCGGGTCCCATCGTGTCCTTCCTCGGCCAAACTAGTTGGCTTTTACAACTTCCCTTTAAGTTGTACTATACAACCAGACCTCGAAAGGACGTTCCCGTGCCCGATCGCGACGCCTCCGTGGAGACCATCCAGCGCGAGCTGACCGCCTTCGCCCGCCGCGCCCGGGCCGCGGCGGCCCGCATGCACCCCGAGCTCTCCCTGGTCTCCTTCACCCTCCTCGCCCACCTGGAGGACCGCGGCGGGTGCCGCGCCACGGACCTCGCCGCGCACTACCTGCTGGACAAGTCCACGGTCAGCCGGCAGATCGCGGCCCTGGAGCGGCTCGGGCTCGTCGAGCGCCGGCCCGCCCCCGAGGACCAGCGCGCCCAGGTGCTGCACCTGACCGATCGCGGCGCCGGGACCCTCGCCCAGGTCACCGCCAACCGCCGGGCGGCCTTCCGGGAGCGCCTCGCCGACTGGGACGAGGCCGACCTGGACCGCTTCGCGGGCTATCTGCTGCGCTACAACGCATCGGCGGGAGCGCTCGACTGAGGCGCCGCGCGCCGACCGGGACCACGCGTCCGCCGGGACGCCACGCACCCGCCGAGCACCACCCGTACTCCCCGAATCAGGGGTGATTGGTCACTCGATGGGCTGTTTTGCCGCCATTGCCGGTGAGTCGTCCTCACCGGAGCCGTTAAGCAGGCCTGACGGATACGACCTGCCGGCGAGCCCGGACGGAAGGGTGGGGGAACCGTGCACCCACGCGCAGAGGACCGTGACCGGGGCGGCCCCGCGCCGTCCGTGGCCGCGTCGCCGGGAGAGGAGCTGCGCCGGCTGCGGCAGGAGCGGGGCATGTCGCTGGCCGGGCTGTCCCGGGCCGTCCACTACACCAAGGGCTATCTGAGCCGCGTCGAGACCGGCGAGAAGCCGATGACGCCCGAAGTGGCCCGGCGGTGCGAGGAGGCCCTCGGCGCCGGCGGGGCGCTGTCCGGGCTGGTGCCGGAGCCGGCCGAAGGGCGGCGCTCCGGGCGCAACGGACTGCTGGAGGTGTGCCCGTACCGCGGCCTGGCGCCGTTCGACGCGTCGGACGCGAGCTGGTTCTTCGGCCGGGACCGGGCGACGGCCGCCCTCGTCCGCCAGCTGACCGAGCGTCTGGACGGCTCCGGGCCGACCGCCGTCGTCGCCGCGTCGGGCACCGGCAAGACGTCGCTGCTGCACGCCGGGCTGCTGCCCGAGCTGCGCCGGGGCGTCCTGCCCGTGCCCGGGTCGAACCGCTGGCCGGTGGTCACGATGCGCCCGGGAGAACGCCCCCTCGACGAGCTGCTGGACAAGGTGGCGGACGCCACCGCGGCCGAGCCCGACCACTTGAGCAGGGCACTGGCCCGCGGCGGGCCGGGGGCGCTGGCCCGCGCCGTCCACGCCGCGCTGAACCGCCGCCCTCGGCGCGCCGCCGGGAAGGCCGTGGGGGCGGGAGCGGACGCGGCGGAGCCGGCCCGCGTGGTGCTCGTCGTCGACCAGTTCGAGGAGGTCTTCACGCTGTGCCCGGACGCCCGGCACCGTACGGACTTCGTCCGCGCGGTGCACGCCCTGGCCACGGGCCCCGCTCCCGCCGACGGCCGGGAGGGCTCCGCGGCGCTGGTGGTCCTCGGCATGCGGGCCGACTTCTACGGCAGGTGCCTGGAGTTCCCCGAGCTGGCGGCGGCGCTGCGGGCGGGCCAGCTGCCCCTGGAGCCCCTGAAGAGGCAGGAGCTGCGCGAGGCCGTGGTGCGGCCCGCCCACGCGGTGGGCCTGGAGCTGGAGCCGGGCCTGGCCGAGCTGATCCTGCGCGACCTGGGCGCCGGGGACGACGACGGCGAGCGCGAGGAGCGCACCTACGAGCCCGGTGCGCTGCCGCTGCTCTCCCACGCCCTGCTCGCGACCTGGCAGCGGCGCAGCGGCAGGCTCCTGACCGTGGCCGGCTACCAGCAGGCGGGCGGGATCGCGGGGGCGGTCGCGGCGACGGCGGAGCGGGCGTACGGACGGCTCTCGCCCGGCTGCCGGGAGGCCGCCCGTGCGGTCCTGCTGCAGCTGGTCCGGGTCGACCAGGACGGGCGGTCGGCGCGCCGCAGGGTCTCGCGCGAGCGGCTGTCGCAGGACCTCGGCGCGCAGGCGGGGGCGGCACCGGAGGTGGTGGAGGCCTTCACGCGGGCGCGCCTGCTCACCGTCGACGCCGATCAGGTCACGCTCGCCCACGAGGCCGTGCTGCGGGCGTGGCCGCGGCTGCACGGGTGGATCGAGGCGGACGCGGCGGCCCTGCACGGCTGGCAGCAGCTGAGCGCCGCGGCCGGGCAGTGGGAGGCCGAGGGGCGGGACACCGCGCTGCTGCCGCGGGGCAGCCGGCTGGCCGCCGCGCACGAGACCGCCGGCCACCCCCTGGCCGCGGTGGGCGTGGTCGAGCGGGCGTACCTGGACGCGGCGACGGCGCTGGCCGCCGCCGAACAGGAGACGGAGCGGCGCAGGGCCCGGCGGCTGTACCGGCTGCTGGTGGCCATGGCCGTCCTCCTCGTCCTGGCATCGGCCGGCGGGGTGACGGCGGTGCACCAGGGCCTGCGGGCGCAGGCCGAGCGGCACGTGGCGCGCTCGGAGGAGCTGGCCTTCCGCGCCGTGTCGGGCGGCGCGCCCCGGCCCGAGGTGGCGATGCTGCTGGCGACCGGGGCCTGGCGGGACGCCCACACCCCGGCCGCGGCCAGCGCCGTGCTCAGCACGCAGGCCCAGCCGTACGCCGGACGGCTGGCCGGGCACCGCAAGCGCGCCCACGCCGTGGCGTGGCTGCCGGGCGGCGAGCGGCTGCTGTCGGCGGGGGCGGACGCCACGGTCCGGGAGTGGGACGCGCGCACGCGACGGCAGGTCGCGGCGGCGAGGAGCGGTGCGCCGGTGCGCGCGCTGGCCGCGGCGCGGCAGCGGAACCTGGCCGCCTGGGGGGACGAGGCGGGCACGGTGACGCTGCGGGAGGGCGCGAGCGGCCGCACGGTGGCGCTGCCTCCGCAGAGCAGGCACCGCGGGACCGTGCGGGGAGCGGCCCTGTCGGACCGCGGGGAGGTGCTGGTGACGGCGGGCGAGGACGGCACAGTGCGGCTGACGCGCCTGGACGGCGGCCCGGCCCGCACCGAGGTCCGGGACGCCGGCCTGGGATGGCTGTACGCGGCGGCCGTCAGCGGTGACGGCCGGCAGGTCGCGGCCGCCGGCTTCGACGGGCGGGTGTGGCTGCTCGACGTGGACAGCGGGCGGTCGAGGGTCATCGGCAGCCGGGAGTTCGGCCGCGTCCGCGCCCTCGCCTTCTCCCCCGACGGCCGCCGCCTGGCCACCGGGGAGTGGCTCAACCGCATCGGCCTGTGGGACACCCGCACCGGCAGGCGCGAGGCCGCCCTCGAGGGCCCGTCCGACTCCGTTTTCGGCGTGGCCTTCTCCCCCGACGGCACGCGGCTCGCCGCGGCCAGCCAGGACGACACGGCCGCCGTCTGGGACGTCGCCGAGCGCCGCCGCATCACCGAGCTCGCCAGCCACATCGGCCCGGTCTACGCCATCGCCTACTCCCCCGACGGCCGCACCCTGGCGACGTCCGGCGAGGACGGCTCGGTCCGCCTGTGGACCCCGCAGGCCGCCGTCACCACGCCGCTGCCGGGCTCGGCCTGGCAGGACGGGGCCCTCAGCCCCGACCGCTCCCTCCTGGCCGTCGCGGGGCAGGACGGCACCCTGCGCCTGCTGCGCACCGCCGACCGCGACCTGAGCACCGTACGGGCGGGGCGGGACCCGCTGCGCGCGGTGGCGTTCAGCCACGACGGGACGCTGGTCGCCACGGGCGACGAGCACGGCACCACCACCGTGTGGCGCACCGCCGACCTCCGCCGGCCGCTCCACCGCTGGCGGGCGCACGGCCGGGCGGTCAGCTCGCTCGCCTTCCGCCCCGGCGACCCCGGAGCGCTGGCCACCGCCTCCGAGGACCACAGCACGAAGCTGTGGCGGCTCGCGGGGGACGCCGCCGTGCGGGAGCGGACCCTGCTCGGCCACGGCGACGGCGTCTACCGCGTGCTGTTCCTCGACCGGGACACCCTCGCCACCGGCAGCCTCGACAACACCGTCCGGATCAGCCGCTACTCCGACGGCCGCACGCTGAGCAGCCTGACGGAGCACGAGGACACCGTCTTCGGCCTGGCGCGCAGCCGGGACGGCCTCCTCGCCACCGCGAGCCGCGACCACACCGTCAAGCTCTGGAACGCAACCGGCGGCAAGAGCCTGCGCACCCTGGCCGGGCACACCGGCCCCGTCACGTCCGCGGCCTTCAACCCCGCCGGCACCCGGCTGGTGACCACCGGCCGCGACAACACCGTACGGATCTGGGACCCGCGCGACGGCCGCCCGCTGCTGACCCTGACCGGCCACACCGGCCGGGTCCGGGCCGCTGCCTTCCTCGGTGACGACGGCCCGGTGGTGTCGGTGGCGGAGGACGGGACGGTGCGCTGGTGGGACCTGGACGTGCCGAAGGTCCTCGACCGCACCTGCAGGGCGCTGGGCAGCGCCACGGACCGGCCGCTGTGGCAGCGCCTCCTGCCGGACGTCCCCTACGCGCCGGGCTGCCCGTAGCCGACGCGCCCGGCCGGCCCGTGACCGCCGGCCGTTCCCGAACGCCCGCGCTCCTCGCTCGCCTCCACCGGCGGCCCTTCCCCCACATGCGCATCACGGCCGGTGGGGCGCCGTTGCCCGCCGCCTCGTCCGCCGAGGCAACAGGAAACCCCTATTCCGCAACGCTGCCCCGCTCCGAAACTCGAAGTACCGGGACAACAGGGATGAATCCACCCCCGGTGACATGACGTCAACCGAGCCAGGGAGCCCCCGTGAACAGCCGTAACCTCCGTCCCCGCAGCATCGCGCTTCCCACCGCCGTCGTCCTCCTCGTCCTCGCCCTCACCGGCGCCACGGCCGCCCTCGCCGAGAGCGCGCCGACCGCCGTCACCGTCGCCCCGGCCGCATGGGCCACACCCGGACCGGACAGCGCCGAGACGACCGAACGGCAGAAGATCGTCGACCGCGCCCTCGCCGCCCTGACCACCCCCAAGCGCTTCCGCCTCGAGCGCGGCGGGACCGTGTACCTGAGCCGGCCGGGGCACCCGGACGAGGACACCAACTACCTCGGCAAGGGCAACAGCAACGCCAACATGAACGAGTACAACGGCTTCGCCAGGAACCCGAACCACCGTCAGTGGTGCGGCTTCTTCGCCGCCGCGATGTGGGGCGGCCACGGCCTGCCCGTCGACCCGGGCAGCAGCCGGGCCTGGCGCACCGGCACCGGCCACCGGTGGCACCCCTACGCGGCCGGCCGGCTGCCGCGGCCCGGCGATGTCCTCATGTGGGCCGGGCGCCGGCCCGCGGGGCACGTCGCCGTCGTCGTCGGCGTCTCCGGCACGCGCGTCACGACCGTCGAGGGCAACACGGGCTACCACAACGACAGCATCGCCCGGCAGCGCTACGAGTGGACCGGCGCCGGCCCGGTGCTGAAGGACAGGACCAAGGTCATCCAGGGCTTCGCCTCCCGGTTCTGACGCCGCCTCCCGGTTCCGCCCCCGCCCCCGTTC
>NZ_JBPQTS010000178.1:0-13848 GCF_051386455.1 Streptomyces sp. URMC 124 | reverse complement strand
GCCCCGGCTCGTACGAAACGAGCCGGGGCCGCGCCCTGATGACGTCCTGCCGTGCCGCGAGGACTACAGGCCGATCTCGGCCTCGAACTCGGCGGCCTCCAGGAGCTCCTTGACCGCGGTCAGGTAGCGGGCGGCGTCGGCGCCGTCCACCAGACGGTGGTCGTAGGAGAGCGTCACGTAGGTCATGTCGCGGACGGCGATGGTCTCGCCCAGCTCCGGGTGGCTGATGACCACCGGGCGCTTGACGGTCGCACCGATGCCCAGGATCGCGACCTGGTTCGGGGGCACGATGACCGTGTCGAACAGCGCACCGCGCGAGCCGGTGTTGCTGATCGTGAAGGTCGCGCCGGACATCTCGTCCGGGCTGATCTTGCCCGTGCGGACCTTGCCGGCCAGCTCCGCCGTCTTCTTGGCGATGCCCGCGATGTTGAGGTCACCCGCACCCTTGATGACCGGGGTCATCAGGCCCTTCTCCGAGTCGACGGCGATGCCGACGTTCTCGGAGTCGAAGTAGGTGATGGTGCCCTCGTCCTCGTTGATCCGGGCGTTGATGACCGGGTAGGCCTTCAGCGCCTGGACGGCGGCCTTGACGAAGAACGGCATCGGCGACAGCTTGACGCCCTCGCGCTGGGCGAAGGAGTCCTTGGCCTTGCCGCGCATCCGCATGATCTTGGTGATGTCCACCTCGATCACGGAGCTGAGCTGGGCCTGGCCGTGCAGCGCCTTCATCATGTTGTCGGCGATGACCTTGCGCATGCGCGGCATCTTGACCGTCTGACCGCGCAGCGGCGAGGCCTGCAGGGCAGGGGCCTTCGGCGCGGCGGCGGCGGGAGCGGCGGCCGGGGCCGGCGCGGCCTTGGCGGCCTCGGCGGCGGCGATGACGTCCTGCTTGCGGATGCGGCCGCCGACGCCGGTGCCCTGGACCCGGGTGAGGTCCACGGCGTTCTCGGCGGCGAGCTTGCGCACCAGCGGCGTGACGTAGGCACCGTCGGTGACGGCGGCAGCGGCAGCCGGAGCGGCAGCGGCCGGAGCCGCGGCCCCCTGAGCAGCCGCAGAACCGATCACGGCGAGCTTGGCGCCGACCTCGGCGACCTCGTCCTCACCGACGGCGATCTCCAGCAGCACGCCGGAGACCGGGGCCGGGATCTCGGTGTCGACCTTGTCGGTGGAGACCTCGAGCAGCGGCTCGTCGGCCTCGACCGTCTCGCCGACCTGCTTCAGCCAGCGGGTGACGGTGCCCTCGGTGACCGACTCGCCCAGCGCGGGCAGGACGACGTCGGTGCCCTCGGCGGCACCGCCGGCCGGAGCCTCGGCGGCGGCCGGAGCGGCGGGCGCCTCGGCGACGGGGGCGGCCTCGGCCGGAGCCGGAGCGGCGGGGGCCGCGGCGACCGGGGCGGCGGGCGCCTCGGCAGCGGCCGGAGCCTCGGCAGCGGCGGGGGCGCCGGTGCCGTCGTCGATGATCGCGAGCTCGGCGCCGACCTCGACCGTCTCGTCCTCGGCCACCTTGATGGAGGCGAGGATGCCGGACGCGGGGGCCGGGATCTCGGTGTCGACCTTGTCGGTGGAGACCTCGAGCAGCGGCTCGTCGGCCTCCACGCGCTCACCCTCGGCCTTGAGCCAACGGGTGACGGTGCCCTCGGACACGCTCTCGCCGAGCGCCGGCAGGGTTACGGAAACCGCCATGGTTGCGGTTGCTCCTTACGAGTAGTGCGGATGGTGGTGCGCTCGGGACTTAGTCGTGCGAGTGCAGCGGCTTGCCGGCCAGGGCCAGGTGAGCCTCGCCCAGAGCCTCGTTCTGCGTCGGGTGCGCGTGGATGAGCTGCGCGACCTCGGCCGGCAGCGCCTCCCAGTTGTAGATCAGCTGGGCTTCGCCGACCTGCTCACCCATGCGGTCGCCGACCATGTGGACACCGACGACGGCACCATCCTTGACCTGGACGAGCTTGATCTCGCCCGCGGTCTTCAGGATCTTGCTCTTGCCGTTGCCCGCGAGGTTGTACTTCAGAGCGACGACCTTGTCGGCGCCGTACAGCTCCTTGGCCTTCGCCTCGGTGATGCCGACGGAAGCGACCTCGGGGTGGCAGTACGTGACGCGCGGCACGCCGTCGTAGTCGACCGGCACGGGGTTGAGACCGGCCAGCCGCTCCGCAACCAGGATGCCCTCTGCGAAGCCGACGTGCGCGAGCTGGAGGGTCGGGACGAGGTCACCGACGGCCGAGATGGTCGGCACGTTGGTGCGCATGTACTCGTCGACCAGGACGTAGCCGCGGTCCATCGCGACGCCCTGCTCCTCGTAGCCCAGGCCCTGGGAGACCGGGCCGCGGCCGATGGCGACCAGCAGCACCTCGGCCTCGAACTCCTTGCCGTCCGCAAGGGTGACCTTGACACCGTCGGCGGTGTACTCCGCCTTCTGGAAGAAGGTGCCGAGGTTGAACTTGATGCCGCGCTTGCGGAACGCGCGCTCCAGCAGCTTGGAGCTGTTCTCGTCCTCGACCGGGACGAGGTGCTTCAGGCCCTCGACGATGGTGACGTCGGTGCCGAAGGACTTCCACGCGGAGGCGAACTCGACGCCGATGACGCCGCCGCCCAGGATGATCGCGGACTTCGGGACGCGGTCCAGGACGAGCGCGTGGTCCGAGGAGATGATGCGGTTGCCGTCGATCTCCAGGCCCGGCAGCGACTTCGGCACGGAGCCGGTCGCCAGGAGGACGTGGCGGCCCTGGATGCGCTGGCCGCCCACGTCCACCGACGTCGGGGAGGACAGGCGGCCCTCGCCCTCGATGTAGGTCACCTTGCGGGAGGCGACCAGGCCCTGCAGGCCCTTGTACAGGCCGGCGATCACGTCGTCCTTGTACTTGTGGACGCCCGCGATGTCGATGCCCTCGAAGGTGGCCTTGACACCGAACTGCTCGCTCTCGCGAGCCTGGTCCGCGACCTCACCGGCGTGCAGCAGCGCCTTGGTGGGGATGCAGCCGTTGTGCAGGCAGGTGCCGCCCAGCTTGTTCTTCTCGATCAGGGCGACGTCGAGACCCAGCTGCGCTCCGCGCAGGGCGGCGGCGTAACCGCCGCTACCGCCTCCGAGGATCACTAGGTCGAAAACGGTGCTGGCGTCGTTCGCCACGTCACGTCCTCCATGCATGGGTACGCCGGAGCCGGTCACCGATGACCGGGCGGCGGCTGTCGTTCGGCCGCGTTTCTTCGGCCCTGTGATTGGGGGGCCCTGTCCTGCCGAGACAACATCTTCGCATTTGTTGACGGACGGCGGGACGCCGGGCCGGTCCCGGAGACGACGGTTGCGTCACCTTCGGGGGTTACTCGTGCGTACGGCCGAGGTATTTCGTTACAAGCGAACGGATCCGCACGGCCCCGGGCAAAAGCCGCGGGACCGTGCGGGCCGTACGGGCCGTGCGGAAGGGGCGGCGCTCAGCCGAGGTCGCCGGCGGCGGTGCGCTCCGCCAGGCGGACCAGCGTGCGGACGGCGGAGCCGGTGCCGCCCTTCGGGGTGTAGCCGTACGGGGCGCTCTCGTGGTACGCCGGTCCGGCGATGTCCAGGTGCGCCCAGGTGATGCCCTCGCCCACGAACTCCTTCAGGAAGATGCCCGCGAGCAGGCCGCTGCCCATCCGCTCGCCCATGTTGGCGAAGTCGGCGACCGGGGAGTCCATGGCCTTGCGCAGCTCGGCGGGGAGCGGCATCGGCCACGCCTGCTCGCCGACCTCCTCGGCGATCTCGTAGACCGAGGTGCGGAACGCGTCGTCGTTGGCCATGACGCCGAACGTGCGGTTGCCCAGCGCGAGCACCATGGCACCCGTGAGGGTGGCGACGTCCACGATCGCGTCCGGGTTCTCCTCCGAGGCGCGGGCCAGGGCGTCGCCCAGGACCAGGCGGCCCTCGGCGTCCGTGTTCAGGACCTCGACGGTCTTGCCGCCGTACATGCGCAGGACGTCACCCGGGCGGGTGGCGGAACCGGAAGGCATGTTCTCGGCGAGGGCCAGCCAGCCGGTGACGTTGACCCGCAGGCCCAGGCGGGCGGCGGAGACGACCGCGGCGAACACGGCGGCGGCGCCGGCCATGTCGCACTTCATGGTCTCGTTGTGGCCGGCCGGCTTCAGGGAGATGCCGCCCGAGTCGTAGGTGATGCCCTTGCCGACCAGGGCCAGGGTCTTCTCCGCCTTCGGGTGGGTGTAGCCGATGCGCACCAGGCGCGGCGGGGCGTCCGAGCCGCGGCCGACGCCCATGATGCCGCCGAAGCCGCCCTTGAGCAGCGCCTTCTCGTCCAGCACCTCGACCTTGAGGCCGAACTCCTTGCCGGCGGCCTGGGCCGTGGCGGCGAAGGTCTTCGGGTCGAGGTCGTTCGGCGGCATGTTGACGAGGTCGCGGGCGCGGTTGAGCTCCTCGGCCACGATCGCGGCGCGCTCGGCGGCGGCCTTGAACGCCTTGTCGCGCGGCTTGCCGCCCAGCAGGGCGATCTCGGCGAGCGGGGCGCCCTTGGCGGCCTTCTCGTCTTTGCCGTTCTTCTTGGCGGCGCCGTCGCCCGCCGGGCGGTAGGAGTACGCGCCGAGCAGGGCGCCCTCCGCGACCGCGCCGGCGGCGTCGGCGTCCTCCACGGGCAGGGCGAACGCGGCCTTCTTGGAGCCGGCCAGCGCGCGGGCCGCGGAGCCCGCGGCGCGGCGCAGGGCCTCGTGGCCGAAGGCCTCGTCCTTCGCCGGGGCGTCGCCCAGGCCGACCGCCAGCACGACCGGGGCCTTCATCCCGGACGGGGCGGGGAGCTTGGTCGTCTCCCCCTCGCCGCCGGTGGCGCCGAGGGCCTCCAGGACGGCGGCCAGCTTGCCGTCGAAGGCCTTGTCAACGGCTTCGGCGCCGGCCGCGACGACGGGGCCCTTCGGGCCCTTCGCCACGCCGACGACGACGGCGTCCGCGCGCAGCGTCGCCGCACTGGAAGTGCTGAGAGTCAGAGCAGACACGGTGGTGAGGTCCCTACTTCCGTTGAGTTTCTCGGCCGAGCGGGTGGGTCGGCCGCACCCCGGGCATCGTATGCGCCATATCCCTGCGGGGGGCATCCAAGGGTCGTCGGCAGCCTCGTGGTTCGGCTCGCGCCGGGCCGGCGGGGGCGGGCGCGCGGCCTCCGGGGGTGGCCGGAACGTGCGGGTCCGGTGCAGCCGCGTTGCGTCCGCCGCGGTGGTGGCCGGCCGCCGCGGCCCTGTCCGGCGGTGCCGTGGCCGGCATGGGCCGGGCGGGCACCGCCGGGGCGGACGCATGCGGTGCTCGCCGTTGCGGCGGTGAAGGAATGCCTGGTGGGCGCTTGTGTGGGGGCGCTGGGGCGAGCCGTTGCCGCCGGCGCCCTTCCGGGCGGTGGCGACCGGCTACGGCGGTGCCGTCCGGCGGTGCCGTCACGGGCTCGGCACCGCCGGGGCGGCCGGGTGGGGTTCTCGCCGTTGCGGCGGTCAGGGGGCTGGGGTTGCCGGTCGGGTTCTTTCTTCCGCCGCGGCGGTGATCAGCCGCCACCGTGCCGGCCGGCGGGGCCGCCGTGGCCCGGCCGGGCTCGGCGTTGCCGGGTCCGGCGGGTGGGGGCTCGCCGCGTTCCGGGCTAGCCCAGAGTCAGGGTCACCAAGGTTGCCGTGGTGGCGGTTTCCGCCAGGGCGCCGAAGACGTCGCCCGTGGTGCCGCCCAGGCGGGAGACGCAGCGGCGGAGGAGGAGTTCCGCGCCGAGGAGGCCCGCCGCGGCGGCCGCGGCCGTGTGGAGGGGCCCGTACGGGCCCAGGAAGACGCCCCACGCCGCGCAGGACGCCACGACCGCCACCCCCGCCGCCAGCGCGCCGCGGACCGGTACGGCGCCCGCCACGGCCGCCCCCAGGCCCTCGGGGCGGGCCGCCGGGACGGAGGGGCGGCAGGCCAGGGTCAGGGCGCAGCGGGCCGTCACCGCCGCCGTCAGCGCCGCGAGCGCCCCCCGCAGCGGAGACGCCGCGTACGCCCCGGACAGCGCCGCCACTTGCGCCAGCAGGACGAGCAGGAGCGTGACGACGCCGAAGGGGCCGATGTCCGACTGCTTCATGATGCGCAGCGCGTCCGCCGCCGGCTTCCCGCTGCCCAGCCCGTCCGCGACGTCCGCCAGTCCGTCCAGGTGGAGGCCGCGGGTGAGGACCGCCGGCACCGCCACCGAGGCCACCGCCGCCAGGAGCGGCCCGGACCCCAGCGCCAGGAGCGCCGTCCCCGCCGCCGCGGCCCCCGCCCCGACCACGAGCCCCGCCAGCGGCGCCGCGAGCATGCCGCCGCGCGCGGCGGGGCGGTCCCAGCGGGTGAGGCGGACGGGCAGCACGGTGAGCGTGCCGAAGGCGAAGCGCAGGGCGTCACAGGCGGTGGCGCGCGCGGGTGTCGTGTCGGTCATCGCGGGCACACTATCCGGCCCGCCCGGGGCAGTAGGTTGCCGGTGGAGGGCCGATCGGGAGCGGGTGCGTACGTCATGGGCCAGTGGCTGAGCCGGAACATCGTGGAGCCGGGGAAACTGCCCCTGCTGCTCGCCCTGGCCGCCTTCGTCCTGACCTTCCTGGTGACCCGCGTCATCACCCGGCTGATCCGCGCGGGCAAGGGCCCCTTCCGCAACATCAGCCCCGGCGGCGTGCACGTCCACCACGTGGTGCCCGGCGTCGTGCTGACGGTGATCGGCGGCTTCGGCGCCGTCGCCTCGGGCCGGCACGGTTTCGGGGCGATGGCGGCCGCCGTCCTGTTCGGCACCGGCGCGGGCCTCGTCCTGGACGAGTTCGCGCTGGTCCTGCACCTGGACGACGTCTACTGGACGGAACAGGGCCGCAAGAGCGTCGAGCTCGTCGTGCTGACGGCGGCCCTCGTGGGCCTGGTGCTGGCCGGTTTCCTGCCCTTCGGGGTGAACGAGCTGAGTCCGGAGGAGCTGCACGACCGCCGCCTCGTGATCGTCAACGTCCTGGTCAACTTCCTGATCGCCCTGTTCGCCCTGGCCAAGGGCAAGCCCCGGATCGCCCTGATCGGCGCGGTGGTCCCCTTCGTCGCCCTCTTCGGCGCGGTGCGCCTGGCCCGCCCCGGCTCACCGTGGGCGCGGCGCTTCTACCGCCACCGGCCGCGGGCCCGCCGCCGGGCCCGGGTGCGGGCCTACCGGCACGACGCGCGCTGGGAGGCGGTCCGCAACAGGATTCACGATCTGCTGGCGGGCGCCCCGGACCGCTGACCGCGCGGCACGTCCTGCTGCGCGCCGCCCGCGCGCCGTCTGCGCCGCACCTCGTCCGCCGCGCCCAGCGCGAGCACCGCGACGACGGCCGCGACGTGCTCCTTCCCCGCCAGATTCGGCTTGATCACCACTTCCACCGCCATCGCGAGCACGACCGCGGCGCAGGTGAACCAGGCCCGGTAGCGCCAGGAGACGAAGATCGCGAGCCCTACGACGGCCGCCGACGGCCCGGTGTCGACGACCTTCGCGGCCTCCGCCGGCAGCCCGAACACCGAATCGGGACCGAGGTGCACCGCCAGCCGCGCGTACATCGTCCCGGCGAGCGTCGCCACGTAGCAGATGGCGAGGGTGCGCCACTTGCCCAGGCAGATCTCGGCGATGCCGAAGACCAGCAGGACCTGCGCGAGCGCCCCCCACACGGGCAGGTCGAGGGCCGGGACGAAGAGCGACAGCGGCGTGCGCAGCAGCGCGACCCACCACGGCAGCTGCGCCTGCACCGAGCCGATGCGCTGCACCGGCTCGAAGCCCCAGGACTGGTTCTGGACGATCTGGAAGATCGAGGTGAGGACGACGGCCGCCAGGGTCATCGGGATCGCCCGGAACTTCTTGCGTACGAGCGCCCGCCGGACGGTCCCGGCCAGCGGGCCCCACTCGGTGAGCGCGGCGCGGCGCAGCGCCGCGCGGTTCATCGTCGGCTCTCCAGGTGCTTGCGGTTGAGCCACTTGGGCAGGCCGGGAGCCTCCAGGAAGCCCTCGGCGCGGGCGCTCGCGATGCCGATCCGCAGCAGATCGCTGCTCTTCTCGAACAGCATGAAACGAGGCTCCCAGATGGGGCGGTATTTCGCATTTGCTCGATAGAGGGACTCGATCTGCCACCAGCGGGAGAAGAAGCTGAGGAGCGAGCGCCACGCCCGCAGCACCGGCCCCGCGCCCAGCCGGGAGCCGCGCTCGAAGACCGACCGGAACATCGCGAAGTTCAGCGACACCTGGCTGATGCCGAGCCCCTTGGCCTGCTGCAGCAGCTCGATGACCATGAACTCCATCAGGCCGTTCTCGGAGTCGCGGTCGCGCCGCATCAGGTCCAGCGAGAGCCCCTTGGGACCCCAGGGCACGAAGCTGAGCAGGGCGCGCAGCTCACCGTCGCCGTCGTGGCACTCCAGCATCACGCAGCGGCCGTCGAGCGCGTCGCCGAGCCGGCCCAGCGCCATCGAGAAGCCCCGCTCGGTCGCGCCGTCGCGCCAGTCGTCGGCGCGCTGCAGCAGCCGGGCCATCTCCTCCTCGGGGATGTCCTCGTGACGCCGGATCCGCACGGTGTAGCCCGCGCGCTTGACGCGGTTGTACGCCTGCCGGACGGTGCGCATCGCGCGGCCTTCGAGGGTGAACTCCGAGGTGTCCACGATGGCCTCGTCACCCAGCTCCAGGGCGTCCATGCCGTGGCGCGCGTAGATCGTGCCGCCCTCTTCGCTCGCGCCCATCACCGCGGGGATCCAGCCGTGCTCGCGGGCCTCCGCCAGCCACGGCTCGATGGCCCCCGGCCAGGCCTCCGGATCGCCGATGGGGTCGCCGGAGGCCAGCGAGACCCCGCCCACGACGCGGTACGTGACCGCGGCCTTGCCGCTGGGGGACCAGATGACGCTCTTCTCGCGGCGCAGCGCGAAGTAGCCGAGGGAGTCGCGGTCGCCGTGCCGGTCGAGCAGGGCGCGCAGCTTCTCCTCGTCCTCAGCGGTGAGCGGGTCGGTGGCACGGCGGGCCCGGAAGGCCGCGTACACCACGACCAGGAGCAGGACCGAACTCATCACGTTGATGGTGACGTCCACCCACCCGGGGATGTCCAGACCCGGGTAGGCGCTCTCGTCGACCTGCAGCGAGATCAGCCGCATGAAGCCGTAGTGCCAGCGGTCGAAGAACGACGCCCGGTACTCGTCCGGGGCATCGTTCGCGGCCCGCACCAGCAGCGCCGCCGTCAGCGAGGTGACCAGCAGGCCGACCGCGGCGACGATCGCCGCCAGCTTGGGGTTGGAGCGGTCGCCCTTGGCGTAGAACTCCTTGCGGCCGGCCAGCAGAGCGCCCACGAACAGGCCCGTGGCCACCAGCGAGAACCAGTTCAGGGCGTGCCGGTTGAACTCCCTGGAGAACATGAGCGTCGCCATGAACACCAGGAACAGCCCGGCCAGCACCAGGTTCAGGATCCACGACGCCCGCTTGCGCCGGCGCAGCGTGACCGCCATGACGAACGACCACAGCGCCGACGCGAAGCCCGCCGTCAGCAGGTACGGGGTGAAGAACTCGTCGTCGTTGTGACGCCGGATGTCCGCGCCGAACGACACCCACACCGCGCTGAGCAGATTGACGAACGTGACGAAGCGCAGGTACCACACGGCGCACGCGGCGGCGCGCCGTGACCGCAGGCCAGCGGGCGCGCCCTCATCCGGAGTCAAGCGGACTTCTCCCATGAAAGATCATCATTCGGGGCACCGTCTGCGGCGGGATCCGCGCTCTTCGCACCGGCCGACCGGGAGGTCAGTCGCGTACCGGAAGCCGCTCGGGAAGCTCCGCCGCCAGGGCCGCGGCCGCCTGCACCAATGGCAGAGCGAGCAGCGCCCCTGTCCCCTCGCCCACAGTGACGCCGTGATCGAGCAGAGGGTTGAGCGCCATCCGGTCAAGCGCCTTCGCCTGGGCCGGATCGCCGCCGGCCTGCCCCGCCAGCCACCAGTCCGGCGCGCGGAACGCGACCCGCTGGGCGACCAGGGCGCACGCCGCGGAGACGACTCCGTCGAGGATCACCGGGGTGCGGCGCACCGCGCTCTGCAGCAGGAAACCCGTGGCGGCGGCCAGATCGGCGCCGCCCGTCGCCGCCAGCAGCTCCAGCTGGTCGCCCAGCACCGGGCGGGCCCGGCGCAGGCCGTCCCGGATCGCCGCGCACTTGCGCATCCACGCCAGGTCGTCGATGCCGAAGCCGCCGCGGCCGGTCACCACCGAGGCGTCCGTACCGCACAGGGCGCCGATCAGCGTGCCGGCAGCCGTCGTGCCGCCGACGCTCAGATCGCCCAGAACCACCAGGTCGGTGCCCGAGTCCGCCTCCTCGTCGGCGATCGCCATGCCCGCGCGGAACGCCTGCTCCGCCTGCTCCACGGTCAGCGCGTCCTCGATGTCGATTCGGCCGGATCCGCGCCTGACACGGTGGCGGGTCACCTCCTCGGGCAGCTCCGCCGGATCGCAGTCCACCGCCATGTCGACCACGCGCAGCCGCGCCCCGGCCCGCCGGGCCAGCACCGCGCCCGCGCTCTCGCCGGCCAGCGCCGCCTTCACCAGGACCGCCGCGCCGCCCTCGGGCCCGGCGGAGACGCCCAGCTCCGCGACCCCGTGGTCGCCCGCGAACACCAGGGCCGTGACCTGCTCCACCGGCTTGACCGGCACCGCCCCCTGCGCCGCGGCGAGCCACTCGGCCAGCTCGTCCAGCCGCCCCAGCGCCCCGGGCCGCAGCCCGAGCCGCTCCCGCCGCTCCTCCGCGTCCCGCCGCACGCCCGGGTCGGGGCGCTCGATCAGCGTGGCGAAGTCATCAAGATTCAGACCGCTCATCCGCCGAACACTACCCGCCCGGAGGTCGGCTAGACCTGGCTCGTACGGGTTGCTGCCGGTTCGCCTGCGGGGCGCCCCTTGAACCCGCCGCGGCGGTTCCGGGCCGGCCGCCGGGCCGACGCCCGGGTCTCGTTGCCCGGCACCGCCCCTCCGCCGCAACGCGGAGCCGCCCCCACCGGGAGGTGTCCGGCGGTGCCGGGCCGGCCGTAAGGGGAGGCCGTCCGGCACCGCCGGGCAGGCTCGTGGGGGTGGCGCGCCGTTGCGGCGGCTTCAAGGGGCGCGGCTGTGTGCCCTCCGCCGCGGAGGTGCTCGGCCCCCACCGGAGGTGCCCGGCGGTGCCGGGCCGGCCGTAAGCGGAGGCGGTTCGGCACCGCCGAACAGGTCCGTGGGGGTGGCGCGCCGCCGTGGCGGAGGGGCTCGCCGGGCGCGGCCCCGTCCCTACGGCCTTCCCCGGAGGGGGAGGGTCGCTCGGACGCAGAAGCCCGGCGCGCCGCCCTCGCGGGGCGCGGCCACGCACTCGCCCCCCAGCGCCGCCACCCGCTCCCGCATGCCGAGCAGCCCGTGCCCGCCCGGCCCCCCGCCCGGAGGGCACCCCGTGCCGTCGTCCAGGACGGTCACCGACAGCGCGTCCGGGCCGCGGGTCAGCGTGATCTCGGCCCGCGCGCCCGGGCCCGCGTGTTTGTGGACGTTCGTCAGCGCCTCCTGGACCACCCGGTAGGCCGCCAGGTCGACCGCCGCCGGCAGCGTCCCGACCGCCGCCACCGCCTCGGCGCCGCCGGTGACCCTCACGTCCAGCCCCGCCCGGGCGAACCCGTCGACGAGGTGGTCGAGCACGCCCAGGCCCGGCGCCGGCTCGGTGGGCGCCTCCGGGTCGCCGTACTGCCGCAGCAGCCCCACCGTGGCGCGCAGCTCCGACAGCGCCGACCGGCTGGCCTCCCGCACGTGTGCGAGGGCCTCCTTGGCCTGGTCGGGCCGGCTGTCCATGATGTGCGAGGCGACCCCGGCCTGGACGTTGACGAGGGCGATGTGGTGGGCGACGACGTCGTGCAGCTCGCGCGCGATCCGCAGCCGCTCCTCCGCCACCCGCCGCCGCGCCTCCTCCTCGCGGGTGCGCTCGGCCCGTACCGCCCGCTCCTCGATCGCCGCGACGTAGGCCCGCCGGCTGCGCACGGCGTCGCCCACGGCCCCCGCGAGGGCGGTCCAGGCGAAGAGCCCCAGGTTCTCCGGGGAGTACCAGGGCGGCGCGCCGAGGACCATGACGGCCCCCGTCAGGCCCGCGACGGTGGTCAGGGAGAACCGCCACGCCGCCGGGCGCTCGGTGCGCGAGGCGACGGTGTAGAGGGCGACGACCACGGCCATCGCGATCTGGGTGCGCGGGGGACCGGCGCGGTGGGTCGCGATCTCGGCCAGGGTCAGGGCGGACGTCACGCCCAACACCGTGCGCGGAGCCGCCCGCCGCGCCGCGAGCGCGGCGCAGGCCAGCGCGCTCAGCACCAGGAAGCCCGCCTCCGGCGGCTGCGTGCCGCGGTCCCGCCCCGCGAACGACCCGATGAGGACGATCGCGAAGACGGCCACGGCGAGCAGGGAGTCGGCGACGACGGGGTGCGCCCGCAGCCAGCGGTGCGGGCGGGCCATGCCGGAAACGGCGAGGGAGCTCATCGCAAGGGGTCCCGTCTCGTGGCGGCGCCCCCGTCCCGGGTGGGGGACAGGGGCGCGGCGGGGTGCTGGAGTGCCGGTACCGGGCGGAGCGGGCCCGGGCGGTCAGCCGGGGATGAGGCCGTCGTCGCTCAGCATCTGGCGGACCTCGTCGAGGGTCGCGTCGGGAGCGGGCAGGATCAGCTCGGAGGGTTCGAGGGCGTCGTCGGGCAGCGGGCCGCCCAGCCGGCGCACGGCTTCCAGGAGGGCGCCGAGCGTGCGGCGGAAGCCCTCCTCGTCACCGCCCTCCATCTCCTCCAGCAGCTCGTCGTCGAGCTTGTTGAGTTCGACGAAGTGGGCGTCGTCGAGCTTCCACTGCCCTTCCCCCATGATCCGTACGATCATGACGGTCTCTCCCTCGGTCGGGTGCGGGGTGCCTGGGGACTACTGCTTGTCGAAGCGCGGACGCTCCTGCTCGGCGCGGGAGGCGGCCTCGCCGCTGCCGCCCTCGATGGCCTGCTTCGGGGCGCTGCCGCCGGCCAGCTCGGCCTTCATCCGCTGCAGCTCCAGCTCCACGTCCGAGCCGCCGGAGAGGCGGTCCAGCTCGGCGGTGATGTCGTCCTTGGCCATGCCCGTGGGGTCGTCGAGCGCGCCGGAGGCGAGCAGCTCGTCGATGGCGCCGGCGCGGGCCTGCAGCTGCGCCGTCTTGTCCTCGGCGCGCTGGATGGCCATGCCGACGTCGCCCATCTCCTCCGAGATGCCGGAGAAGGCCTCGCCGATGCGGGTCTGGGCCTGGGCGGCCGTGTAGGTGGCCTTGATGGTCTCCTTCTTCGTACGGAAGGCGTCGACCTTGGCCTGCAGGCGCTGCGCGGCGAGGGTGAGCTTCTCCTCCTCGCCCTGCAGCGTCTGGTGCTGCGTCTCCAGGTCGCTGACCTGCTGCTGCAGCGCCGCGCGGCGGGAGAGGGCCTCGCGGGCCAGGTCCTCGCGGCCCAGGGCGAGGGCCTTGCGGCCCTGGTCCTCCAGCTTGGCGGACTGGCCCTGGAGCTGGTTGAGCTGCAGCTCCAGGCGCTTGCGGGAGGTGGCGACGTCCGCGACGCCGCGGCGCACCTTCTGGAGCAGCTCGAGCTGCTTCTGGTACGAGTAGTCGAGGGTCTCGCGCGGATCCTCGGCCCGGTCCAGGGCCTTGTTGGCCTTCGCGCGGAAGATCATTCCCATACGCTTCATGACACCGCTCATGGGCCTCGCGCGCCCCCTTCTGACGGACTTCGGCTCCAGCACACCTTGCAGACCCCACAGTACGGGCCCTGCTTCCATTACCGCACTGTTCGGACCCGGTTGCGCTCCTCCTCCAGGACGATCAGCGCGGCGCCGTCCTCCGGCGCAGGGAGTAGACATCCACCCGGGGAGAGCTCCGGGGGAGCTCCGGGGATGTCTCTTAT
>NZ_JBPQTS010000177.1:0-14197 GCF_051386455.1 Streptomyces sp. URMC 124 | reverse complement strand
CCCGGCGGTGCCGAGCTCCCCGCGGCCGAGGTGGGGCCCGCGCCGTAAGCCCGTCACCAGCCCAGCCGACGCCCGGGGTGGCTGCCGGGTCGGGGCCCGCTGCTGCGGCTTCCTCGCGGTAGATGTCCGGCTCCAGGTAGATGACCCGGGCGATCGGGACCGCCTCGCGGATCCTCGCCTCCGCCGCGTCGATCGCGTCGGCGATCTCCACGGCGGTGTCGTCGTGCTGCACCGCGATCTTGGCCGCGACGAGGAGCTCGTCGGGGCCCAGGTGGAGGGTGCGCATGTGGATGACGCGGGTGACGGTCTCGCCGTCGACGGCCGCGGCGCGGATCTTCGCGAGCTGCTCGGGCCCGGCGGCCTCGCCGAGCAGCAGGGACTTGGTCTCCGAGGCGAGGACGAGGGCGATCAGCACGAGCAGGGCGCCGATGCACAGGGTGCCGATGCCGTCCCAGAGGCCGTCGCCCGTGAGGATCGACAGGCCGACGCCGCCGAGGGCGAGGACGAGGCCGACGAGGGCGCCGAAGTCCTCGAGGAGGACGACGGGCAGTTCGGGGGCCTTGGCGGTGCGGATGAACTGGCCCCAGGACTGCTTGCCGCGCAGCTCGTTGGACTCCTTGATCGCCGTGCGGAAGGAGAAGCCCTCCGCGACGATCGCGAAGACGAGGACGCCGACGGGCCAGTACCAGTGCTCCAGCTCGTGCGGTTCCTTGATCTTCTCGTAGCCCTCGTAGAGCGCGAAGACGCCACCGATGGTGAACAGGACGATCGAGACGAGGAAGCCGTAGATGTAGCGCTCGCGGCCGTAGCCGAAGGGGTGTTCCTCGCTGGCCGCGCGCTGGGCCTTCTTGCCGCCGAGGAGGAGCAGCGCCTGGTTGCCGGAGTCGGCGACCGAGTGCACTCCTTCGGCGAGCATCGACGACGAGCCGCTGAACGCGAACGCGACGAACTTCGCCACGGCGATGGCCAGGTTGGCGCCGAGCGCGGCGACGATGGCCTTGGTTCCGCCTGATGCACTCATATGTGCTGGTTGTCCCTTCCGCCCTGATCCACCCCTGGACCGCCGGGCTTTGCGGTTCCTTTACGGCGGGCCATTGTTGCAGCCGCGGGGCGGAGGGGGGCGTCAGACGGCGACCGTGGCGCGGAAGACCCTCGCGTCGTCCCCGGAGAGCACGACGCTCTCGGCCGCCCGGACGTAGGCGGATTCGCCCTGGCGGAGCCGCAGCTCCCGGCCGTCGGCACCGCCGTCCGCGGCGCGGAGGACGGCGGTGCCCGAGGTGCACAGGAGGATCTGGGGCGTGCCGGCGGGCAGCGTGGTCGTGGCGCCGGGGGCGAGGTCGAAGCGGGAGAGCCGGAACTCCTCGACGGGGGTGCCGTAGACCTCCTCGCCGCCGGCGTCCGCCTCGGGCCGCAGGACGGCGGGGGCGGTGCTCTCGAAGCGGACGACGCGCAGCAGTTCGGGCACGTCGACGTGCTTGGGCGTCAGTCCGCAGCGCAGCACGTTGTCCGAGTTGGCCATGATTTCGACGCCGAGGCCGTCGAGGTAGGCGTGCGGGACGCCGGCGCCCAGGTAGAGGGCTTCACCGGGCTGCAGGCGCACGTGGTTGAGGAGCATGGCGGCGATGACGCCGGGGTCGCCGGGGTAGTGCCGGGCGAGGGAGGCGTAGGCGGCGCAGGCGTCCCGGTACGGGCCTTCCTGCGCGGAGAGCCGCTCGGCCGCGGCGGCCGCCTCGGTGACGGTGCGGGCCATCTCGTCGTGGTCCGCGGTGAGGACGGCGGTGAGCACCTCGCGCAGGGCGTCCGACTCCGGGCGGGCGTGCAGGAGGTCGGCGTACGGCTTGAGGGAGTCGACGTCGAGCGCGGCGAGCAGGCCCGCCGTCTCGGCGGGTGCGCGGAAGCCGCACAGTCCCTCGAAGGGGGTCAGGGCGCAGAGGAGTTCGGGCTTGTGGTCGGCGTCCTTGTAGTTGCGGTGCGAGGCGTCCAGGGGGATGCCCCGGGCCTCCTCCTCGGCGTGGCCGGCCGCGGCCTGGGCGAGGTCGGGGTGGACCTGGAGGGAGAGCGGGGACCCCGCGGCGAGGATCTTGAACAGGAACGGCAGCCGCGGCCCGAAGCGGCGCAGGGCCCGCTCGCCGAGCTCGCCCTCGGGGTCGGCGGCGATGACGTCGGAGAGGGGGCGCAGGCCCCCGCCGCCCGCGGCTGCTTCCCCGCGGTCGACGCGGGACGGGGCGCCGGGGTGGGCGCCCATCCACAGCTCGGCCTGCGGCTCGCCGGTGGGCGTGGTGCCCAGCAGTGCGGGGATCGCGGTGGTGGAGCCCCAGGCGTAGGGGCGCACGGTGTTGACGAGGCGGTCCATGCGGGCGGTTCCTGACTGTGCGTACGGCGCGTCTACGGGGCGGCGGATCTGCGGGGCTGCTGCGGTCTTCGGCCTACGGACCTACGGTCTGCGGGCCTACGGTCTGCGGGCCTACGGTCCAAGGCCTACGGTCTACGGGGTCGAGGCGAGGGCCAGATAGACGGCAGCGAAATCCGTGATGGCCAGCAGTTCAGCGGCGGTCTGCAAGGGGCTGTCGGCGTCGGTGGGCTCCAGCTCGCTGACGGGCGTCTCGCGCTGGAGGGCGAGTTCGCGGGCGGCGGGGGCGGGTGAGGTGACGTCCGGTTCCCGTTCGCGGAGCAGGACGACGCGGGCGTGCAGGGCCTCGGGCTCCTCGACGCGGTCGCGGAAGAAGTCCTCGGGGTCCGCGCCGGCGGCGAAGGCCCCCGCGAGGAGGGTGCCGTGGGCGGTCAGGGCCTCGGGCAGCTCGGCGGCGAGGGCCGGGCGCCCGGCGAGGGCGGAGAGGACCGTGGCGAAGTGCCGGCCCGCCGCGGCGGCGAGCTCGCCCTCCGTCCAGATGAGGGGGAGGGTGTCGGCCAGCTCGGCCGCCAGGGTCTTGGCGGGGTTGCTGTAGGTGGCGATGGCCGGGCCGCAGCGCTCGGCGACCTGGTCCAGGCGGTCGGCGAGCGCCTCGACCTCGGAAGCGTCGCCGGCGAGCAGCCCTATGCGGTCGGCGAGCACGAGCAGGGGGGTCAGCAGGGACCACAGGAGACCGGGGCCGATGGGCAGCGCGGGGCGCTCCCCCGCCGGCGCCTCCTCCCCCGCAGAGGTGCGCGGCTCGCTGCCCGCGCGGGCCTCGTCCGGCGAGGTCGTCAGCGGGATCGCGAGACCGCGGGCCTGCGCGGTGGCGTCGGCGAGGGGCGAGCCGGCCGGGCTGACGCAGACGACGGAGCAGCCGCGGCGGTAGGCCTGTTCGAGGAGGATGGCGAGGCCGGGCTCGGTGCCGTCCGGGCTCGCGACCAGCAGCAGGTCGAGCGGGCCGGTCCAGCCGGGGAGGGCCCAGCGCAGGGCGCCGGGCGCGGGAGCGACGCCGGTGGGGCGGATCAGGGTGACGGGGGCGCTGCCGCCGGCGAGGGCGGTGAGCAGGTCGGCGGTGCAGCCGGCCGCGGGGCCCGGCCCTGCGATCAGGACGGCGCGGGGGCGGCCGTCGGGGCGCAGGCCCGTGACGCCGGCCTCCGCGGCGTTGCGCGCGGCCGTACGGACCCGGGCGCCGGATTCGGCGGCGCCGCGCAGGAGTCCGTGGATGTCGGCGCGGGACAGGGCGTCGGGATCATCGAGGAGTGACTCGTCGAACACCGTGGATCAGCCTCCGGTCGCCGTCGGGTACGCCGTGCGGGTGCCCGGCCGGGCCTACGGTGCGGTGGGCCGCCGGGCGGGGTCGGGCGGGGTCGGGCGGGCGCTGCGGCGTCAGGCCGGGCGCCGGGCCTCGTCCACGAGCAGGACGGGGATGCCGTCGCGGACGGGGTAGGCCAGGCCGCAGCCCGTGCCCTCGCACACCAGCTCGGGGGACTCCTCGGAGGCGGACTCGTCGCGCAGGGGTGCGTGGCACGCCGGGCAGGCGAGGATCTCCAGGAGACCGGCTTCGAGCGGCATGAGGGTGTTCCCTTCGGATGTACGTCTCTGTCCGGCCAGAGTACCTTTGCGCTCCGCTGCGGGGAGCGTGGCATGGCGGGTACGCCGTCCGCGGGTGTTTTCTGCGGCCCGGCCGCCCCGGGTGTTCGTCCGGCGGCGCCGGCCCGGCTGAGGAGGCCGGCTGCGGGGGCCCGGCACCGCCGGGACGGTTGGGTCGGGTGCTCGCCGTCGCGGCGGGATCAGCGGGCGGGGCCACGCCTGTCAGGGCGGATTGCCCGCCGCGCCCCCGAGCCCCGCTGAGGGAGCTCGGCACCGCCGGGACGGTTGGGTCGGGTGCTCGCCGTCGCGGCGGGGTGAGAGGGCGGGGCCGCATCCATCGTGCCGGGGGCCGTCGTGCCGACGGCCGGAGGGTCGCCGGCCCGGGAGTCGCCAGCCCGGGGGTCGTCGGCAGGGCCGGGCCCCGAGGCCTCCCGCCCTGCCGGCGAGCCGCCCGGCCCTGTCGTCCTACGCGCGGACGATCGCCAGGACCTCGTCGCGGAGGCGGGTGACCGTCTCCTGGTCGCGGGCCTCGACGTTCAGGCGGAGGAGGGGTTCCGTGTTGGAGGCGCGGAGGTTGAACCACCAGTCGGAGGCGGCGACGGTGAGGCCGTCGAGCTCGTCGAACTCCACGCCCGGCACGTCCTCGTACGCGGCGCGGACGGCCGCCGTGCGCCCGGCCTGGTCGGCGACGGTGCTGTTGATCTCGCCGGAGCCGGCGTAGCGGTCGTACTCGGCGACCAGCTCGGACAGCGGGCCGCTCTGCCCGCCGAGCGCGGCGAGGACGTGCATGGCCGCGAGCATGCCCGTGTCGGCGTTCCAGAAGTCGCGGAAGTAGTAGTGCGCGGAGTGCTCGCCGCCGAAGACGGCACCGGCGCGGGCCATCTCCTCCTTGATGAAGGAGTGCCCCACGCGGGTGCGCACGGGCTTGCCGCCGCACTCCTTGACGACCTCGGGCACCGACCACGAGGTGATCAGGTTGTGGATGACGGTGCCGCCGGGGTGCTTGGCGAGCTCGCGCGCCGCGACGAGGGCGGTGATCGCGGAGGGGGAGACGGGGTCGCCGTTGCCGTCGACGACGAAGCAGCGGTCGGCGTCGCCGTCGAAGGCCAGGCCGATGTCGGCGCCGACCTCGCGCACGCGCTTCTGCAGGTCGACGATGTTCTTCGGGTCGAGGGGGTTGGCCTCGTGGTGAGGGAAGGTGCCGTCGAGCTCGAAGTACATGGCGTCGACGTCGAGGGGCAGGCCCTCGAAGACGGTGGGCACGGTGTGCCCGCCCATGCCGTTGCCGGCGTCGACGACGACCTTCAGGGGGCGGATGCCGCTGAGGTCGACCAGGGAGCGCAGGTGGGCCGCGTAGTCCGCGAGGACGTCCTGCCGGGTGACCGTGCCGGGGGTCTGCGCGGGCTCCGGGGCGCCGTTCTCCAGCCAGCCCTCGACCAGGGAGCGGATCTCGGCGAGGCCGGTGTCCTGCCCGACGGGGGCCGCGCCGGCCCGGCACATCTTGATGCCGTTGTACTGCGCGGGGTTGTGACTGGCCGTGAACATCGCGCCGGGCAGGCCGAGGTGGCCGCTCGCGAAGTACAGCTGGTCGGTGGAGCACAGGCCGATCTCGGTCACGTCCACGCCGCGGGCGGCGGCGCCGCGGGCGAAGGCCCCCGAGAGGCCGGGCGAGGAGGGGCGCATGTCATGACCGACGACGACGGCCGTCGCGCCCGTCACTTCGGCGAAGGCGGCGCCGAAGAGCTCCGCCAGTGCTTCGTCCCACTGATCCGGGACCACACCGCGTACGTCGTATGCCTTTACGATCTGCGACAGATCAGCCACAGCCAACGCCTTCCTGGGTCCGGTACGGGGGAGACAAACCTACCGGGACCGGCTGACAATCCGGACGCGGGTCGCTCGAGGACCGCTCGAGGACCGGTCAAGGACCGGTCCGGGACCCGTCGTGGGTCCGGCCGTGACGGCGCCGGCTCTCGTCACGGCGTCAGTGGGTGAGGGCGTCAGTTGTCGGGCGAGCGAAGGACCCTGAGGTGGCCTCGGCGGGCGACCTCCATCGGATCGGCGTCGCGGCCGCCGGGGCCCGCGGTGCCGGGCGGGGGGCCCGGCTGCACGGCGCGCTCCTGCGGCCGGGCCGCTTCGCGCACGGCGTTGGCGAGTGCTTCGAGGTCGTCACCGCTGGGGCGGGCGGGGCCGCTGTCCAGGGCGAGGCGCACGACATCCCAGCCACGCGGAGCGGTCAGCCGCTCGGAGTGCTCGGCGCACAGGTCGTAGCAGTGGGGTTCGGCGTAGGTGGCGAGCTGTCCGAGGACGGCGGTCGAATCGGCATAGACGTACGTCAGCGTCGCGACGGCCGGGCGGCCGCACGCGGTGCGCGAACAGCGACGTACAGGGCTCACGACGTTGGACGGTACCGCACTCTTGAACGGGCCGCGACGACTCACCCCCGGCTCACCCCTCCGTGTCGTCCTGGTTCGTCCCGTGGACGCCTGCTTCTCCCCACCGCGCTGACCTGCGCGGAGGCCTGTGAACAGGGTCTCACCAGGCCGTGGACCGGTCAGCGGCACCCCCGCTCCGGACCCTCGCGAACAGACCGGACGGTCCGATACCTGACCATAATTGATCACAGGTCTGGCCGGAATGTTCATCAGGCGACATTCCCGGGATACGCGACAGCCGCGGACGAGAGGGCGGCCGACGGATACCCTCAAGAGTGATGGACAACCGCGTACCTCCCCCTGCCACCACCGGGGGTCCTCCGAGCCACGCCGGGCCGCGCCCGCGCCACCGCGACCGACACGGACGCGGCATGCGCGGGCCGATCGCACCGCCCCAGGTGCCGCTGTCGGTCAGCCGCGGCGAGGCGTTCGTCGACATGGTGCACGACTCCGCCGAGCGGCTGGAGCGCCGCTGGCCGCAGCTCGCCTCCGTCGACTTCGTGGTCCGCGAGGTGCCGGTCACCAGAAGTGACGCGGGGGGCTCCATGAGCGACCCCGAGGGCCTGGACGCCTTCGACTTCGACGGCGAGTCCGTCCCCCTCGGCCGCTACGTGGCCGCCCGCGGCGACTTTCCCGACCGGATCGTGGTCTACCGCCGCCCGGTGGAGATCCGTGCCAAGAGCCGCGACGAGCGCGCCCTGCTGGTGCACGAGGTCGTCGTCGAGCAGGTCGCCGAACTGCTCGGGCTCGCCCCGGAGTCGGTCGACCCCCGCTACGGGCAGGACTGACCGCACCGGGCCGGACCGGGCCCGGCCGCCCGGCCTCGCGCCGGTCAGCGGTTGAGCATCGACAGGTCCTGCTCCGCCTCCGGCACCGCCACCGACGAACGGTCGTCCGGCAGCGGCTGGATCGTGAACATGGGCACGCCGTCCTTGGGCAGCGCCAGCATCCGCGAGGCGTGCACCGGCCCGCCGGAAACCTTCTCCACCGTCACCGCGAACGACCCCTTGGCGCCCTGCGGCTGCGGCGGCTCCACGGTCAGCGTCGTGCCCGGCTTCACCGTGTACGTCTTGACCGCCGGCTCGCCGCCCTCGCTGCCCGCGGACGAGGTGACCTTCACCTGCGCCGCCTCCTTGCCGGACGCGACCAGGGCGAGCGTGCCGGCCTTGGGGCGGTTGTCCGCCACCGTGGCCCGCCCGCCGAGCTGCGCCACGGCGGGGACGAACGCCGTCTCCTGCTTGTCGTCCTTGCCGCGCGTGACGCGCAGCGCGGCGACGACCGGGGCGCTCCTGCCGTCCGCCGTGAGCAGCAGCGAGCCCGCCTCGCCCTTGGCGACGTCGCCCAGGTCGACGGCCGCGGTCATGCCGCTGCGGACGTGCAGTGTCTCGTGGCCGGCGGGGGTGATCGCACCGCTCGGTCCGGCGAAGCGCAGCTTGAGGTCGGCGTCGTCCGAGCCGGGGGCGAAGACGACCAGCCGTACGGACGTCGCGTCCGCCGGGATGCCCGGCAGGACGGCGTCCGCGGAGGGCTCGGCGGACGCCGGGATCCAGTCGCCGCCCTTCTTGTCGTCGGCCGACTGCAGTCCGGCCCCGATGCGGCCCGAGCGGGCCGCGACGTGCACCGTGAGGTCCTCCGCGGGGGCGTCCGAGAGGGAGGACAGGAGCACGGGGACGGTGGAGCGCGGCGGGACCGTGACGCCCTCCCCCGACCCGGACTTGATCCGGCCGTCCTTGCCGTAGAGCTCCAGGTCGACGACGGCCGCCGTGCTGTCGGGGTTGGTCAGGTGGACGTAGTCCTGGCGGCCCTTGACGGTGCTCGCGCCGGGGAACCAGAACGAGGTGTCCGGCGCCGTGCACGTCAGCCCGTGCAGCCCGCGCCCGCTGCCCGCCGCGACCACGGTGGTCTGCTGCACGGTCCAGCCCGGGGCGAGCGCCCCGTCGGCGCTGCCGATGAGGGCGGGGGCGTCCGAGCGGTTGGTGGTCGCGGTGGCGGGCTTGCCGGGCTCCTTCAGGGACAGCACCGAAGTGCCCGCGGGCGCGGGGCCCTTGCCGCCCTTGTCCTTGTCCTTGTCCTTCTCCTTGTCGTCCTTCTTTCCCTTGCTGTCCTTTGTGCCGCTGCCTTCCGCCTTGTTGCTTCCTGCTGCCGACGACAGCTCGGCCGCGCCCTTCTGCGCGCCCTTCGACCCGCCGGCCGGGGTGAAGGCGGTGTACGCCGTCTCCCCCACGTCCGACGAGGTGGGCGCCGGGCAGAGGGCCATGGAGCGCTGGACGGGCAGCCGGGCGGGCGCTTTCGCGGCCGTACGGGACTTGCTTCCGGCGCTCTCGCTGCTGCCGGTGCCGGACGGCGCGGTGAGGACGGCCACGCCGCCCAGGGCCGCGAGGGCTGCGGTGGCGGCGAACAGGGACAGGGTGGTGCGCTTCACTGCTGCTCGCTCCCGTCGCGGTGGTGCCGGTCACCGCCGCCGTACGTCGTGTCGTGTGCTCCGCCGTAGGTGTACGGGTCGTACGGCCCGGACGGTGCGGTCGGCCCGTTCGCGTAGGGCTCCGCCGGGTACTGGCCGTGTTCCTGGCCCGGGTAGGGGAACTGCTGGGGTGCGCCGCCGTAGGCGGCGTCGTACGTTCCCCCGTGGCCGCCCTGCGGGTAGGGCTGTTCACCGTACGAGCCGTAAGGCATCTCCTGGCCGTACTGCTGCGGCTGCGGCTGGTGCTGATGCTGCGGCACCGCGCCGTAAGGATCCGCTGCTTGCTGCTGCCCGTGCGGATCGGCGTACGGATCGGCGTGGGAGGCGGCGTGGGGAGCGGCGTACGGATCGACGTAAGAGTCGGCATAGGGCGCCGCGTACGGATCGGCGTAAGCATCGGCGACGGGCTCGGCGTGCGGGGCTTCCGGCTCCGGAGCGGCCTCCGGCCGGGCGCCCTCGGCCGCGGCCCGCAGCCTGCGCGCGCGGCGGCCCTCCCCCGCGACGGCCTGGGCCGGTACGGAGGCGGGCGCGGCGGCAGCCGCAGGGGCTCCCCCCGTCTCCGGGAGGTCGTCGTCGACCTGCCTCTTGCGGCCCGGCAGGGCGAGCACCACGAGGACGGCCGCCAGGAGGCCCTGGGCCCACAGCCAGGCGGTGTGCGCGGCGGGCGCCTTGTAGGTCAGTGCGAGCTTGCCGCCGTTCGCGGGAAGGGTGAAGCCCTGGGCCCAGCCGTCGACGGTGGTGCTCTTGAGGGGGTGTCCGTCGAGGGTGGCCTGCCAGCCGGGGGCGGCCTTGTCGGCGATGCGCAGGACGCGGCCGGCCGGTCCGGCGGGGAGCGTGGCGCGGGCCTCCACGGGGCCTGCGGCGACCGGCAGGGGTGCGGGCCGCTGCCCGCTGCTCTGTCCGCCTCCCTGCCCGGCGCCCTGCGTCCCTCCGGCGACGATGGTGATGCGGGCGACCTCGCGGTCGACGCGCCACAGCGAGGCGTCGTCCTGGCGGCTGAGACGGGTCAGGCCGGGGGTGGTGTCGAGGACCCGGCCCATGGCCGCGGGGGCGCTGTTGCGGACGAGGACGTAGCCGACGGCGTAACCGCCGAGGAGGTCCGCCTGGTCCGCTCCGGAGCCCGCGACGAGGCCGGCGACGACGGCGTCGAGCTTGGCGTCCGCCCCGGCGGCCGCTGCGGCTTCCGCGTCCCCGAGCCGGGTGCCGGAGCCGCGGACGAGCGCGTAGGAGACCCGGCCGTCGCGGCCGTCGAGGACGAGGGTGCGGGCCCGGTCGCGGGTGGCCGCCTCCTCCGCGACGAAGGCGGGCACCTGCGCGGGGTCGCGCCGCTCGAGCGGGCCGTCGGCGCCGCCGACGGCCCAGCCCACGGCGGCGACCAGCGGGGCGGCGGCCGCGGCGAGGGCGATGAGGGCGGCCACGGGCTGGCGCCAGCCGAAGCTGAGCGCGGCCACGCGCGCCCGTGCGCCTTCCGCGCCGACGGCCGCGGCGGCGACGAGCGCGAGCCCGTAGACGAGGGTGGCCGGTCCGGCCCAGGCCGAGCGGGCGGCGAGCACGGCGGCGGCGAGGGCCGCCAGGGCGGTCACCCAGGCGCCGCGGACGGCGAGCTGCCGGTCGGCGCGCAGCAGGGCGGCGAGCGCGGCCAGGACGAGGCCTGCCAGCAGCAGCCCGCCGATGGACTTCGAGCCTCCGGGGTCGGCGGTGAGGAGGTGGAGCGGGGAGGACGCGCCGGTGGCGGCCGGGGCGGCCCCGGCCTCGGTCAGGAAGCGGCCCGGGTGCGCGAACAGGCCCAGGGACCAGGGCGCCAGGAGCGCCACGGGCGTGAGCACGACGGCCAGGAAGCGCGGGGCGTGGAGGGCCAGCCGCGCGCGCCCGCCCTGGGCGCCGTGCAGTGCCACGGCGCCCAGGCCCAGGACGACGGCGAGCGGCCACACCACGGGAGTGAAGGCGGTGGTGACGGTGAGCAGGAGGGCGTACGCCCAGGACGCGCGCCAGGTGGGGCGGGCGCCCGGGACGCGCAGGCCGGTGGCCGCGACGGCGGTGCGCGCCATGAGCGGCAGCAGGATCGCCAGGACCGCGGTGCCGAGCCGGCCGGCGGCGAGGGCGCCGGTGGCGGCGGGCAGGAAGGCGTAGGCGACGGCGGCCCAGGCGCGCAGGGGGCGGGAGGAGACCAGTGGCCGGGAGGCGAAGTAGGCGGCGAGGCCGGCCAGGGGCACCGAGCAGACCAGCAGCAGGGTGAGCGTGAAGCCGGTGGAGCCGAGGAAGAGCGTCGAGAGGGTGGCGAGGACCGCCAGGTAGGGGGGCGCGCTTCCGGTGCTGCCCACGCCGACCGGGTGCCAGTCGCCGGTGTACTGCGCCCACAGGGCGGAGGCTCCGTCGGGTGCGGGCAGCAGGGCGCCGCCGGACAGGCTGCCGCTGCCGAAGAGCTGGCGGCAGGCGACGACGGAGACGATCAGCAGGAGGCCGAAGAGGACGGGTGCGGGCTTGCGGACGAGGCGCTTGAGGCGGGCGAACTGCTCGATCTCCAGGAAGTCGGCGTCCTCCCCGGTCGGCCCGGATTCGACGGCGCCGTGGCGCCCGCCGGAGGAGGGGGCGTCGTCCCAGCGGCCGCCGAAGTTGCTCGCCAGTTGTTCGGCGGCTGCCCGGAGGGTCGCGCCGGGCGGTGGGAAGAGGCCTTTCAGGTCGCCCGGCGGGACGGCGGGTGCGCCGCGCGCGGCCCGGGCGGCGCGGATGCGGCCCGGGCGCAGGAGGACGCCGAAGAGGCCGGTGAGTTCGTCGAGGGCCTGCGCGGGAGCCTTGCCCAGGAGGTAGCCGAGGGCGTGCAGGAGGGTGCCGAGGACGAGCCGCAGCACGACGTAGGCCAGCAGCGGGCCGCGGGTGTTGACGAGCAGCGTGTGGACGGCGCCGGCCTTGTCGACGCGGTGCGGGTTGACGGCGCGGCGGCCGGCGCAGTCGACGGGGCGGCGCTCGCGGGCGGCGGCCTCGGCGTGCCGCAGGACGGCGTCGGGCGCGACGAGGACGCGGTGGCCGGCGGCGTGGGCGCGCCAGCACAGGTCGACGTCGTCGCGCATGAGGGGCAGCCGGGGGTCGAAGCCGCCGAGCTCCTCGAAGACGTCGCGGCGCACGAGCATGCCCGCGGTGGACACCGACAGCACGGAGCGCACCTGGTCGTGCTGGCCCTGGTCCTGTTCGCGGCGGTCGAGGCCGGTCCAGCGGCGGCCGCTGCGGGCGATGGAGACGCCGGTCTCCAGCAGCTGGCGGCGGTCGTACCAGCCGCGCAGCTTGGGGCCGATGACGGCGGCCCCGGGCTCGGACTCGGCGACGCGCAGGAGCTCGTGGAGGGCGCCGGGTTCGGGGGCGCAGTCGTCGTGCAGGAGCCAGAGCCACTGGACGGGTTCGAGGTCGGCGTCGCCGTGGCGGCGGCCGTCGCCGGGCTGGTCGTAGGCGTCTTCGCGCCAGGTGCGGCTGACGGGGTCCCAGCCGCTGGAGCGCTTGAGGTAGGGCAGTTCCTCGGGGTCCGGTGCGGGGACGGCGCGCAGGGCCTCCTCGACGGCGGTGCCGAAGCCGGCGCGGCGGGCGAGGTGCAGGACGCGGTCCGGGCCGAGGGCGTCGGCGAGCAACTGGGCGGAGTCGTCGGCGCTGCCGGTGTCGGCGCCGACGGCGGCCTGCACGGGGCGCTCCTGGCCGAGGAGGCCTTCGACGGCGTCGGGGAGCCAGCGGGCGCCGTCGTGGCTGACGATCACGGCGGTGACCACGTGGCGCGGGAAGGCCGGTGCGACGGCCGGGTCGAAGGCGGGCAGGCGGCCCGGAGCGGCGGACGCGGCCGCCGTCTTCGAGTGCGCCGCATTGCTGTGCACGGACATCGGGGTACGGGCCCTCCGGCCGGGGTCCGGGGCGGGCCCCGGATGGGTGCTGTGCTGGACTGCGCCGGCCGCGGGTGCGCCCGTCGGGGCGGCGGTGCGTCTCGGACGGGGCCCCACACTAGTGGCTGCGCGCACAGCGGTCCGCCTCGCGCCGGGGGCGCGGTGGGCGGACCGTGGGTCGTCCCGCACGTCTTGCGGCGGGGAGGCTTCTACCGGCGGAAACCGCGGCCGGGGGCGGGCTCCGCGCCCGGCGGTCAGCGCTACGGGGCGCTAACCCTCGGCCTCCGCTTTTAACTTTCAGTGACTATCGGCCCATAAATTCGGGGATTTCCCACGGAATCACTGGCCCCGGAATCACCGAAACCGAATCACGGGCTCCGGCCGCCGATAAGACCTGCTTATCCGACCCATAAGGACCGGCCACTCCGCGCCTATCCGTATGCCTATCGGAAGCTCAGACCGCAGCCTTCTTGAGGCGGCGGCGCTCGCGCTCGGACAGGCCGCCCCAGATGCCGAAGCGCTCGTCATTGGCAAGGGCATATTCAAGGCATTCCGAGCGGACTTCGCAGGCGAGGCAGACCTTCTTCGCCTCCCGCGTGGATCCGCCCTTCTCGGGGAAGAAGGACTCGGGATCGGTCTGAGCGCACAGCGCGCGCTCCTGCCAGCCGAGCTCCTCGTCCGCCTCCTCGACCAGCAGTTGCTGAAACAGCTCGGTCATGTGCGCCCCTCGTCTGTCATTTACGTCCCCGCGTCGCCGCCTTCATCAAAGTACGGCAGAACGACACGGGTGAAATTACAAGTGTGCCGATCCGGGCCAGTCAAGCCGAGGTCTGCTATTGGGCCCCTTATTCACTCTGCGGAACCAAAGCCAAGCAGAAAGTGTCCAAAACATTACAAGTCCGGACAGACCCCTCTGCCGGCCACCGCCGCCCCGCTCCTCTCTTCAAGAAGAGGACGTCACGCGCGGCAATCCCGTTGCACCGTCCGGCCGAACGATGTTTACGGCCCCGACTGGAGCGCCACCTGTCCATGGTCACACCCCCGCAAACCTTGGAGCACCCACAGTTACCGGATGAGGTGAAACATTGCCCCCAAAAGGGACACTCAGTTGACACAACGTGGCCGCTCCCGTCACCGTGGTGGGCATGCCAGTGAACGCCGCCCTCAGCCTGACCCGTGACTACGGGTCCCGCTGCGCCGTGCAGGCTCGCTGTCGCTGTTCCAGCTGTTGATGCCCCAGAGCTCCGGCTGAGCCTTCTTTCCGCTCTTCCGCACCCCCGCCCGCGCGGCCGTCACCCGGCCGTCCGCGGCGCATCGCGCCCTCGCGCCACCCCAGCTCCGGGCGCCCCAACGCTCCGCCTGTCACGCGCCCTCCCCCGCTCTTCCGCCGAGGAACCCCCGCACATGAACAGCGACGTCCAGATCGCCGGCGACCCGCTCGCCCTCCCCCACCTGATGC
>NZ_JBPQTS010000176.1:0-14206 GCF_051386455.1 Streptomyces sp. URMC 124 | reverse complement strand
GCGGCGGGGGTGAGGGCGGGGGCTGCCTGCCGCCTGCTGCTTGGTGGGTCGGTGTGGTTCGGGGCTCGGCCCCTGGTTTTCCACCGCGGCGGTGAACAGCCACAGTGGTGGGTTCGGCGGTGCCGTGCCGGCCTGCGGCGGGCTTGGCACCGCCGGGTAGGCAGGTGGGGGTTCTTCGCCGTTGCGGCGGGGGTGAGGGCGCCTGGCGGGTCTGGGGCAGGGCCTAGCATTTCGGGCGGATGGGGAATGAGAGAGAGGCACAGGATGGCGGGCGGCGGTAAGGGCGCGGCGGCGGCGAGCGAGCCGCGCAGCAGCGTGTGGCTGGCCAAGAAGCCCGACCCCGCCCCGCGGCGCGGGGACGACCAGGGCGCGGGTCTCGACCGGCAGCGCATCGTCCGTGCCACGATCCGCCTGCTCGACACCGAGGGCCTGGAGAAGTTCTCCATGCGCCGCCTCGCCGCCGAGCTGGGCGTGACCGCCATGTCGGTCTACTGGTACGTCGACAACAAGGACGACCTCCTCGAGTACGCCCTCGACGAGATCTGGGCCGACGTGGCCCTCCCGGACGTTTCCGACGAGAGCGGCGACTGGCGCGATCAGCTCCGCGGCCTGGCCGAGGCCTACCGCCAGTGCCTCGCCGGCCACCCGTGGGCCTCCCGCCTCATGGGCCGGTACCTCAATCTCGGCCCGCGCTCCATGGCGTTCTCGAACTCCACGATCGCCGTGATGGGCCGCTGCGGCATCCCTCAGGAGCACATCAGCGGCGCGCTAGCCGCCCTCTTCCAGTTCGTCTACGGCTTCTGCACGATCGAGGGGCTGTACAAGGAGCGCTGCCGGGCCGCCGGCGTCACCGAGGACGAGTACTTCCGGAACGTCATGAACGTGGTCTCCGCGTCTCCCGACTGGATCGAGACCTACCAGGAGGCCGCCGAGATGACCGAGAACTGGGGGAAGGCGGGCTCCGTGGCCGACATGCGGCACCGCGACTTCGAGTACGCCCTCGACACGGTCATCGCCGGCATCGAGGTCATGCGCGACCGGCGCTCCTGAAGCTCCCGCGCACGACGAAGGCCCCGGCCGGTGGCGCGCAGGCCGTCCCCTGCCTGTGCGCGCGCCACCACCCGGGGCCCGTCGCCGGGACCCTCATGCCGTTCCGGTCCCGGTTTCCGTCCGCCGGGGGCGCGTCTCCGCTCGATTCCGCGCCCCGGCCGACGGGGTCTGTCAGCCGCCCTGCCGGGCGGGTTCCGCGTCCTGTTCCGCGGAGGCGGAGGCGGTGGCCGCCGGCGCCTCGGGCCGTCCCTGCAGGGCGACCTCCTTGATGAACAGGGTCAGGACGAAGGCCAGCAGCGCGCACGGCGCGGCGTAGAGGAACACGTCGCCCACCCCGTGCCCGTAGGCGCTCTCCACGACCGTCCGCAGGGGTGCGGGCATCGCGTCGAGCTTGGGGATGCCGCCGCCGGAGCCGCCGCTCTTGGCCGCGGCGGCCGCGGCCTGCGGGCCGAGCGCGGCGATGCCGTCCTTGACGTAGTCCGTGACCCGGTGTCCGAGCACCGCGCCGAGCGCCGAGACGCCCACCGCGCCGCCGAGGGAGCGGAAGAAGGTGACGACGGAGCTGGCGGCGCCGAGGTCCTTCGGGGCGACCTGGTTCTGCGTGCAGAGCACCAGGTTCTGCATCATCATGCCCATGCCGAGGCCGATGAGGGCCATGTAGACGGCCAGGTGCCAGTACGGGGTGTCGTAGCGCATCGTGCCGAGCATCCCGAGGCCCGCGGTGAGCAGCACGCCACCGCTGACCAGCCAGGCCTTCCAGCGGCCCGTCTTGGTGATGATCTGCCCGGAGATCGTCGACGACAGGAACAGGCCGCCGATCATCGGGATCGTCATCACGCCGGACATCGTCGGCGACTTGCCGCGCGCCAGCTGGAAGTACTGCGAGAAGAAGACCGTGCCGCTGAACATCGCGACACCGACGAAGAGGCTCGCCGCCGACGAGAGAGTGATCGTCTTGTTGCGGAACAGCCGCAGCGGAATGATCGGTTCGGACGCCTTGGACTCGACGTAGACGAAGATCGCACCGAGCGCGATCGAGCCGCCGACCATGGCGTAGGTCTGCCACGAGATCCAGTCGTAGTTCTTGCCGGCCAGCGTCACCCACACCAGCAGCAGCGTCACCGAGGCGCTGATGAAGAACGCGCCCAGCCAGTCGACCTTCACGTCCCGCTTCACCACGGGCAGCTTCAGCGTCTTCTGCAGCACGATGAGCGCGATCACGGCGAACGGCACGCCGACGTAGAAGCACCAGCGCCAGCCGAGCCAGTCGGTGTCGGTGATGACGCCGCCGAGCAGCGGGCCGCCGACCGTCGCGACGGCGAAGGTCGCTCCGAGGTAGCCGCTGTAACGGCCGCGCTCGCGCGGGGAGATCATCGCGGCCATGATGATCTGGGCCAGGGCGGACAGACCGCCGACGCCGATGCCCTGCACGGCCCGGCAGGCGATCAGCGTGCCGGTGTTCTGCGAGAGGCCGGCCACGACCGAGCCCGCGACGTAGACGATCAGGGCTATCTGGACCAGCAGCTTCTTGCTGAACAGGTCGGAGAGCTTGCCCCACAGCGGGGTGGACGCGGTCATCGCCAGGAGCGAGGCCGTGACGACCCAGGTGTAGGAGGACTGGCTGCCGTGCAGATCGGAGATGATCTCGGGCAGCGCGTTGGAGACGATCGTCGAGGACAGGATGGCGACGAACATGCCGAGCAGCAGCCCGGACAGCGCCTCCATGATCTGCCGGTGAGTCATGGGGGCGCCGGCGTCCTGGCCGCCGTGCTTGGCGTGGCCGCCCCCCACACCGGCCGGTGTGGTCGAAGCCATGAAGTTCCTTTGCAGTGCGAATGCGGATGCGGATGCGGATGCGGATGTGGCGTGTGATGTGCGTCTACGGGGTGCGGGTCGTGGTCCGGCAGCCGTCGAAGCTGTTGCGGAACCGCCCGAGCAGTTCGATCAGCTGTCCGACGTCCTCCGAGGACCAGTCCCGCAGGCAGGTCGCGAGCGCCTCGGTGTAGCGCCCGGAGACCTGCCGGAGCAGCGCCTCGCCGTCGGGGCTGATGCGCAGCAGCCGGGAGCGCCGGTCCTCGGGGTCCGGGTGCCGGCTCAGCCAGCCCCGGGCCTCCGCGTACGCGACGTGCCGGCTGGTCACCGACATGTCGATCAGCAGCAGTTCGGCCAGCTTGCCCATGCGCATCTCGCCGTACTGCCGCAGCATCGTCAGCACGACGGCCGCGGCCGGCGAGCAGTCCGCCGGGAGTACGCGGGCGAGGTCGCGCCGGACGGCGGCGACGGCACTCAGTTGCCGGGCGAGCTCTTCGTACTGCTCCTGCTCGGCCACGTGCCGCCCTCCCCACTTCAGTTGCTTAGGGCAACGATGTAACCAGGAGTTGGTTGCTGCAGGCAAGTGAAATGGGGTTTCCCTGGGTAAAGGTAGGGCCAAGGATTCCCAGAGGGGTGTAAAGCCGCAGGTCGGGCGCGAAATGGACGGAGTGCCTCAGGAGCGCGGGGCGCTGCGCGCCCTCCGCCCCTCCTTCGCTAGGGTCCTGGCCTATGGCCAACCCCCATCAGCAGAACCCCGAGAGCTACGACCCCGCGGGCAGCACCCAGATGTTCCGCGCCTTCGTCGACGAGGGCCAGGGCGGCCCGGCGGGCCGGCGTGCGGCGGCCCCCGCCCCCGCCCGGTCCTCCGGCCCCCGCGTCGGCCTGATCGCCGGCGTGATCGCGGGCATCGCGGTCGTCGCGGCCGTGGTCTGGCTCGCGCTCGGCTGAGCCCGGACGCGCGCCCGGGCCCCGGCCCGGGCCGGGGCTAACTCCCCTCCACTTTCACGTCGCGCGTCTCGACGTGCATGCCCCACGGCACGCGCCAGGCGTCGACGCACACCGTCCAGGACCCGTAGAGGGCCGCGCCCGCCTCGATCGGCACCGGGAGCGGCCGGGACGAGGTGATCGTGCCCCAGTCCAGACCGAGCAGGTCGATCACGTGGCTGCCGAAGGTGACGGTGCCCGTGGTGACGGGACTGCCACCGGAGTTGGCGAGCGGCACGGTGACCTTCTCGCACCAGCGCCGTCCTTCCTCGTCCGCCGACCGCTGCGGCTCGCCGACGGTGAGCCGGGCCGGTTCGGGCGTCTGCGAGGGTTGCTGACCGGCCGGTGAGGACGGCGGGCGGGGTGACGGTCGTGGCGACGGCGGCGGTTTCGCAGGGGATGCGGGGCCCGCCGTGCGCGAGGAGCTTCCGGCGCCCGTACGAGGATCCGCGCCGCGCCCTGCGCCCTGCGACCCGCTGCTCCTGCCGGGCTGCGATGCCGACACCGACGCTGACGTCGGCGGCGGCTGCGGCGACTGCGGCGATGGCGGTGAGGGCGAAGCCGGCGGTGGGGAGGAAGAACCCTCGGCCGGGGAGCCCGGCGCGCGGCCCGAAGGGTGGCCGGAGGAAGGCGCTGCGGGCAAAGGGTGGAACTCGACGCCCTTGTCGGGCGGAACGGCTCCGCCCACCGGGTGGGAGGACGAGCCGGGGCCTGCCGCCTCGGAGGCGACGTAGGCGTCGCGGTCAGTGCCGCCGCAACCTGCGAGAACGATTCCCAGGGCGAGTGCGGCCGCCGCGGCTGAGGCGGATGCGGAGACGATCGTCTTCCGGCGCATCGGCCCAGTGTGGCTGACGGTCAGTCAGGAGTACAGACTCGGGCAGTGCGGGCAGTGCGGGCAGTGCAGGCGGTGCGTGGTGGTGCGGGCAGTGCCTGGTGGTGCGGTCCGGCGATCCCCCGTGCGTTTCGCCGTGTGGTGGATGGTCCCCCGTGAGATCCCGTGATGTCCTTTGCGAGATCCCCTGTGGTGGTGCGCCTAGTCCGCGATGAGGCCCTCGCGGAGCTGCGACAGCGTCCGGGTCAGGAGCCGGGAGACGTGCATCTGCGAGATGCCGACCTCCTCGCCGATCTGCGACTGCGTCATATTGGCGAAGAAGCGCAGCATGATGATCTGCCGTTCCCTGGGGGGCAGTTTGGCCAGGAGGGGCTTGAGGGACTCGCGGTATTCGACGCCCTCCAGCGCGCTGTCCTCGTAGCCGAGCCGGTCCGCGAGTGAGCCTTCTCCGCCGTCGTCCTCCGGCGAGGGCGAGTCGAGGGAGCTGGCGGTGTAGGCATTGCCGACGGCCAGGCCGTCGACGACGTCGTCCTCCGAGACGCCCAGGCACAGGGCCAGTTCGGGCACGGTGGGCGAGCGGTCGAGCTTCTGTGCGAGCTCGTCGCTGGCCTTGGTGAGGGCGAGGCGCAGCTCCTGCAGCCGGCGCGGCACGCGCACCGACCAACTCGTGTCCCGGAAGAACCGCTTGATCTCGCCCACGACCGTCGGCATCGCGAAGGTGGGGAACTCCACGCCCCGTTCGCAGTCGAACCGGTCGATCGCCTTGATCAGGCCGATCGTGCCGACCTGGACGATGTCCTCCATGGGCTCGTTGCGGCTGCGGAAGCGGGCGGCCGCGTAGCGCACGAGGGGGAGGTTGAGCTCGATCAGGGTGTCGCGGACGTAGGCGCGCTCCGCGCTGTCCCGGTCGAGGGCGGCCAGGCGCAAGAAGAGGGAACGGGAGAGGGTGCGGGTGTCGATGGATTCGCAGTCGTCGAGCACGGCGTGCGGTGCGTCGGTGGCGAGCACCTTCGCGCTGCCCAGGTCTACGGACATGCCACCCCCTTGAGGTCGCGGACGGGTCACAGCGGTGCCCCTCGCACGAGGGGTTCGGCCCCCACCTGAATACCGGAGGCCGCGCTGTGGCAAACGCAGTTCCTGCAGAATGTCACATGTCGGCAACACGCTGTAGCGTCAAGTCGACATATCTGCTGCCTCGTATGGGGAGGGGGTCACCCGTGAGAGTTAGGCTTCGATTCGATTTGCGGAACGCAGCCGCGCGAAGCTCCGGGAGAGCAGCCGGGATACGTGCATCTGCGAGACGCCCAGCTCCGCGCTGATCTGGGACTGCGTCAGATTGCTGTAATAGCGGAGCAGCAGAATGCGCTGCTCGCGCTCCGGCAGCTGCACGAGCAGGTGGCGCACGAGGTCACGGTGTTCGACCCCGGCGAGTGCCGGGTCCTCGTAGCCCAGCCGGTCCAGCAGGCCGGGCAGCCCGTCGCCCTCCTGGGCGGCCTCCAGCGAAGTGGCGTGGTACGAGCGCCCGGCCTCGATGCAGGCCAGCACCTCGTCCTCGGGGATCCGCAGCCGTTCGGCGATCTCGGCGGTGGTGGGCGTGCGGCCGTGCAGCACGGTGAGGTCCTCGCTGGCGCCGTTGACCTGCACCCACAGCTCGTGCAGCCGGCGCGGGACGTGCACGGTGCGCACGTTGTCGCGGAAGTAGCGCTTGATCTCGCCGACCACGGTCGGCATCGCGAAGGTCGGGAACTGCACCCCGCGGTCCGGGTCGAACCGGTCGATGGCGTTGATCAGGCCGATCGTGCCGACCTGGATCACGTCCTCCATGGGCTCGTTGCGGCTGCGGAAGCGGGCGGCGGCGTAGCGGACGAGGGGCAGGTTCGCCTCGATGAGCGCGGCCCGCACGCGGGCGTGCTCGGGCGTGCCGGGGTCCAGGGTGACGAATTCCTTGAAGAGCACCTGGGTGAGGGCCCTGGCGTCGGCGCCGCGGCTCCTGGGGTGGTCGGTGTCGGCCTCGGTTTCGCCGGCGGTTTCGCCATCGGTGTCGCTGTCGGTATCGGTGTCGGTGCCGGCTCCGGCGTTCTCGGTCCCGCCCGGGCCGGGGGCCGCACCGCGGTCCGGGGTGCCGGTCGCGGTGGTGGCCGCGGTGGTGGCCGCGCCGGCGGCCGTGCGGGTGGCCGTGCGGTTCTCCGGCCCGCGGTCGTCCTGGCCGTGGCTCGCATGGCCGCCGGGATCGGCGTCGGGGCCGCCGAGGGGGCGCGCGCCGGCACCCGCCGGCGGCTGGTCGCGCTGGGGAGGGGCTTCCTGGAGGGGGGCTTCGGGGACGGTTCGGGCCGACACGGTTCTGCCACCCTTCATGGTCAACTCATCCGGGAAAAGCGGTCATAGCATCACAAGACATGTGCACTGTGTGCAAGAACCCCATAACATCGTGTTGACCATAAAAACGGCCCCTCGCCCAGGTGGCGAGGGGCCGTGCGCTGCGGGCGCTCAGAAGGGGTAGTCGGCGATCACCCAAGTGGCGAATTCACGCCACTGCGCCACACCCGCCTGGTGCGCGGGGTGGTCCAGGTAGCGCTGGAGCGCCTCGGTGTCCTCGACGGCGGAGTTGATGGCGAAGTCGTACGCGATCGGCCGGTCCGAGATGTTCCAGGCGCACTCCCAGAAGCGCAGCTCCGGCACGAGCTTCCCGAGCTCCTCGAATGCCTGTACGCCGGCGACGACGCGGGGGTCGTCGCGCTCGACGCCCTCGTTGAGCTTGAACAGGACGAGGTGACGAATCACGGCTGCTGCCTCCCGGCCGGTCAGCTGATCAGTTGGGTCATAAACTCGCCGACGCTCTTGGCGGCGTCCGAGATGCCCTCGAACCCTATCTGGACCAGCTCCGCCGACCGCTTGGGGGAGTGGATGATCGTGTACGACACGAAAACGGCGAGCGCCCAGAGCGTGATCTTCTTGGCCTTCTCCACGCTGCACTCCCTCCCCTGTGGTCCCCGCGGTCTCCCCTGTTGATCCCCGCGGTGCAGGCGGATTCTAACCGTACGTATGGTCGAAATGCTGGACGGGGCGCGGCGGGCGCGGCGCCCCGCGCGCGACCTCACACCACCTTTAAGGACCAAAGGCCCGCCAAGCCGGGCCCTTCGCCGTACGGACGCCCCCGCGCCGGGGCGGAGGATAGGGGGAGCCCGTACCGGATCTGGCAGGAATCCGGAGGGCGAGGGACATGGCCTCACTGCGGGGTCAGGGCCGCGAGCTTCCCCCCGACCGCGGCCCGGACTTGGAGGCCGTGACCCCGACGGGGGAAGCGGTTGTCCCCCCGATACCGCTTCCCCCGACCTGCTTTTCCGGAGCCCCGGCACCGGACCCGTCTCGCGCCCGGGTCCGGGGCCGGGGCCTCGTGCGTTGCGCGCCCGCGCGCGCTCCGGCGCGGGCGAATCCGGAGGCGCGATCACAGCTTTGCGACAAAGGTGAGATTCACGTACTGCGGGGGCACCAGAAAGGTATCCGGCAACCGGCGGATGACCGGTGCCGGAGGTGAGGGGCCGAGGGAGGTCGGTGAGGGGCGACATGGGCGCGGACGAGCCCGCCTTCGCCATGCGGGAGCGCGTGGCGTGCGGCGCGATCATCATTGAACTGCACGGTGAGATGGACATCTTGGCGGAACAGGAGCTCGGGCCCCGCATGGACGCGCTGACCGAACGGGGTCGCGCCGACATCGTGATCGACCTCCGCCGGGTGACCTTCCTGGACGCGAGCGGGCTCCGGCTGCTGCTCAGAGCCCGGCACCGCATGCTCTGCCGCGGCGGCCGGCTGCGGGTGGTGCGGGGTGTGGCGCGGGTGTCCCGGGTGATGCGGGTGGCCGGGGTGGAGAGCGCTTTCACCATCGTGGACGCGTTTCCGTCCGTACGGGCGGAGGAGGCGGCGGGACCACAGGACGGAAGCGTCGCCTGAGCGGCGCCGTCCGAGCGGCGCCGTGTGGACGGCGCCGTCCGAGCGGTGCCGCCGGCCCGCCGGAGCGGCGGCCCGTCAGCCCGTGATCCCCGCTGCCTCCGCCAGGGCCCGGGCCGCTGCGCGGCCGCCCTCCAGGGCGTGTTCGGCCGTGCTCGGGCGGAGGCGGCCGAGCACCGGGTCGAACTCGCTTCCGAGGACCCCGGCGTGGTCCGTCCGCGGCTCCGCCTGCCGCACCGGCCACCCGTGCCCCTGCAGCGCCGCCGCGAACTCCCGGGAGAAGCGGACGCCGACCTGGTCGTCCTCCGTGCCGTGCACGAGCCGCACCGGCACCGGGGCGGCCGCGCCCGGAAGGCCCGCCCGGTCCGCGAGGTCCGCGAGGTCCTCCAGGGGCACCGAGCCGGTGGTGCGGGCGGGCACGTCGTACCGGCCGGCCAGGCCCACGACGCCGGCCGGCCGCCATCCGCCGAAGAGGTCCGGCCGCAGCGCGGTGGCCACCGCCGCCCCCGCCCCGGCCGACCACCCCGCGACGACGATCCGGGCGGGGTCGCCGCCGAACTCCGCCGCGCGCTCCCGTACGAACGCCAGGGAGTCCAGCAGGTGCGCCGCGCCGCGGTCGGGGGCGTCGGAGCGCCAGTCCGCGGCGAGGACCACGAGCCCCTGCGCTGCCGCCGCCTGTGCGACCGGCCGCACGATCTCCCGCTCGTCCGGCCCCATGCCGTGCCAGAGGAGGACGGCGGGGGCGCTCCCGGCGCGGGGCGGCGCGTAGACGTCCACGGCCTTGCCGGACGCCGTGCGGGCGAGGGTCCGTATCGTGCCGGTCTCGGCGGTCATGGCGGTGTGCTCCTGTCGTCGGTCGTCGGTTGTCTGCCGTCGGTCGTCTGCCGTCGGCCTTCTGCCCGGCCTCTCCCGACACTCTTTCACCGCACCCCTCACGGCACCCGCTGCAGCACCGTGTACCCCAGTCGTACGTCCGGGTTGTCGGTCAGGACCGTGCCGTGGAGCTCCGCCCACGAGTGGAACGCCTGCGCCGGGGAGGGCGTGGCGCGCCCGCGGGCCACCGTCATGCGCGCGGGCAGCCCGAGCGCGCACAGATAGGTGGTCAGGGCCAACGACCGCGGCAGGCAGGGCCCGTTGGGCAGCATCGTCCGGAGCACCAGCTGGGCGCCGAGGATCTCCCGGCGGGCCAGCCGCACCGCGGTGCCCGGCGACAGGCCGGACAGCGCCGCCGCGCCGCGGGCGGGCCGGGTCCGGCACAGGTACGGGTACGCGCCGCGCCAGCCGCGCCGCCGGTACAGCCACAGCGCCCGGGCCGTACGGGCCAGGGCGACGGCCCGCAGGCGCAGCGGTACGGCCGGGGGCGGCGGGCCCTCCCGGGGGCCGTCCAGGAAGAACTCCCAGTCCGCGCTCACCGCTCCGCCCTCCGCCGGCGGATGCGCGGGCGCCGGCCGCGCGGCGGGCGTCCGCCGTCGCCGAGCAGCAGGGACCGCTCGCCCAGCCGGTCGGCGAGTCCGGCCAGCCCGGCGGCCAGCGTGGCGTCGTCCGCGTCGAAGTCCTCGCGCAGCCGGGCGACGGCCGCGGACACGGAGTCGCAGGCCAGCGCGGTGCGCAGCATGTAGGTGGCCGTGGAGTTGAGGGACAGGCAGACACCCCGGCGGGTGTCGAGGATGAGGCCGGCGTCGTCGGTGTCGTCGAAGACGGCGTGCTCGGCCAGGCCGATCAGAGGCATCGGGTGAACCCCCTCCGGGTCGCGGGCGTGCGCCGCGCGTCGCTGCGCAGGAACAGCTCGGTCATGGCGGTGCTGAGCAGGGTGTCCGCGTTGAGGCGCAGCCGCGCCGGCTCGGCCAGGACGTCCCCGAGCCGGGCGGGGTCGACGATGCCCAGGGCGACGAGGTGCGCCTGCGGCCCGCCGATGAGGGAGGCGAGGACGTGGCGGTGGCCGAGGACGTACTCCTTGTGCGGGGAGCCGGGCCACAGCCGCCCGTGCCGCCGCCAGACGGCTGCCGGGAACCGGCTGGAGAGCATCAGCCGGAGCACGGGCTTGGTGATGAGCCGTCCCTGGTGCGGCAGGAGCCGGTAGGCGTCCGGCATGCGGGCGGAGAGCCGCCGCAGGCCCTTGCTGCCCAGGGGGTTGCACAGCTGGATGCCGCGGGGCCGCCAGAGGGTGAGGTTCGCGCAGTGTTCCTGCGGGGCGTAACCGGGGTGCTCGGGCGGGGCGCCCGCGGCGGCGGGAGCGCCGTCCCGGTCGGCGGTGACCGGGGTGAGGAAGTCCGCGGCCCGCCCGCCCCCGCGCCCGGGCGTGCCGTCGTCGAGGAGCGGGGAGCCGGGCGCGGCGCTGCGCAGGATGCGGGGGAGCTCCCAGCGCGAGGTGAGCAGCCCCCGGCACAGGACGGCCTTCTCCCGCGCCGGCAGGTCGCCGGTGAGCACGCCGTGCAGGCCGTAGCGCGCCGGGCCGAAGATCCTGTCGCCCTCGCGGCCCCAGGCGAGGAAGGTGATCCCGTCCCGGGCGACGCGCTCGGCGGTCTGCTCCAGCCACCGGTAGGCCGGGTGGTTGTACGGGTGGGGGAACTCCCACCGCTCGTCGAGGTATCCGGTGCCGTGGTCCGTCACGACCGGCACGAACGGCACGCCCAGGTGGTCGCAGATCGCCCGGGCGTACCCGGACTCGTCCGCCAGGGGGTCCCGGGTGGCCCGGTGGTAGGCGACCACGTCGGCGCCGGCCGCGACCAGGGCCGCCAGCACGGCCGCGGAGTCCAGGCCGCCGCTGAGCAGGATGCCGGTCCGGCCGTGGCCGGCGTACGGCCGTACGGACTCCACCAGCAGCTCCCAGGCGGTCTCCGCGTACTCCGCCATCGTGGTGCGCGCGGGCAGCTCCAGCGGCGTCACCGGGTCGTAGACGGCCGTGGTCACCGACCCGCGTTCGACGGTGACGATCCGGCCCGGCGGGACCGGGGTGACGCCGGGGTAGACGAAGACCGCCTCGCCGCGGCAGGAGCGCCGCACGGCCTGCGGGTCGAACTCCCCGGGGCCGTCGAGCAGGTCGGTCGGGTCGGTGGAGAAGCGCAGCAGGTCCCCGGAGCACCGGTAGTGCAGGCCCTCCTCGCCGGCGGCGCTGCGGAAGAGGAACACCCGGTGGTCGGTGACGAGCGCACCGGCCAGCTCGCCGGGCAGACGGGCCAGTTCCGCGTGGCGGCCCTCCTTGAGGGCGTGGACGAGCCGCCCGACCCACGCGGGCGTGACCGGGCCGCGGACGACGCCGGTCAGCAGGAGTCTCTCCCGTTCGGAGGGGAAGGGGACCCGGGGCGTCTTCGGCGCCGCCCACTGGACGAGGTGGCGTCCGGGGTCGGACCAGGCCGGGCGCTGCCCGAAGGGTGCGGTCACGTACGAGATGCGGGAGGGGCCGCCGCCGAACGGGACGCGCCCGTAGCAGCCCAGGTAGTCGCCGACGGGAACAGGCACGGGCTCCATGACTTCCCTTCCGACCATGAGGGAACGGCTCCGACCTTGAGGGGAACGGCTTCGCGGTCAGAGGAAGGCGCGGCGGTCCGGTGCGCCGGAGGGGCGGTGGAGCCCGCCGTGGGCGGTCAGCTGCTCGACCGTGCCGAGCTCGTCGATCCGCGGCTCCACGTAGGGGCGTTTGGTCGCGGGCGGTTCGTCCGGCACGGGCAGGTCCGACGCGTGCGTGCTCTCCATCGCGGTCCCCCTCTTTCCGCAGGGCACTGTGTCCGTCCCACTCCACGGTCGGGCACTCCTGCCGCTCCCGCACAGAGGGTGCTGACGCGCTGGAGCGGCGCCCCGGAGCGGGCGGAGGGGCGCGCGGCGCGCGGACGCCCGGGTACCGGGGCGCGCGCCCGGGCGGCGGTCACGCCGCGTCAGGCCGCCTCGAGGAATCTCCGCACCATCGCCGCGAACACTTCGGGGTGCGACACATGCGGAATGTGGCCTGCGCCTTCCAGTCCCCTGAGCTTCGCCCGCCGCATCGTGCGCGAGAGCTCCACCGTGACCGGCGGCAGCCACGGCAGGCTCTCCGTCCCGTACGTCAGCAGGGCGGGCCCGGTCCAGGCGGCCAGGCGCGTGAGGTCGAGGCTCGCCCAGCCGGGGTCGGACTGCTCGGCCGCGAACGCGCGGCCGTTGGCGACGAGGGTCGCCCGCACCCGGTCGGGCAGGGCCTCCCAGGAGCCCGGGCCGAGGGCGACCTCTTCCGTGAAGCGGCGCACCCCCTCGCCCTCCTCGCCCGCGAGGATCAGCGCCACGGCCGCGTCGATGCCCTCCTGCGCGGCCCGCACCAGCACGTGGACGGGGTCGTCGCCGCGGACGACGCCCAGCAGCGGGGGCTCGTGGACGATGAGGGAGCGCAGGAGGTCGGGGCGGCGCACGGCCAGGCCCAGGGCGGTCGAGGCGCCGTAGGAGTTGCCGACGACGTGGGCCGGGGCGAGGCGGAGCGTCTGCAGCAGCGCGGCGAGGTCGTCCTCGTGCTCCCTGCGGGTGACGCGGCCGCCCGCGCCGCGCGTACTGGCGCTGTGCCCGCGCCGGTCGTACACCAGGACGCGGAAGGACTCCGCGAGGGCCGGGACCACCGCCCGCCAGGTGTAGTGGTCGGTCAGCCCGCCGTGGACGAGCACCAGCGGCTCGCCCTCGCCCGCGATCTCGTGGAAGAGCTCCGCGCCGCGCACCCGCACTCGCGCCATGCCGGACCCCTTCGTTCGGACGCACCGCTCGGACGCACCGCTCGGGCACCCGGTGGGTCCGGCGCAGTCCGTCCATGACAGCCGCCGCGGCGCACCGCCCGCAAGACCGCCTCTCCCTCGTTCACCCGTTCGCCCGGCGGGAGGCGAACGGGAGGGGATGGGGTGACACCCCGGGCTCCCGGCTCCCTCCCGCGCGGGCCGTCCGGGGCGATCATCGACGCATGGACAAGACCCTTCACCTCGCCCAGCAGCCCGAGGCCGACGCCCTGCTCGGCCGCAGCCCGCTCGCCGCGCTGACGGGCATGCTGCTGGACCAGCAGATCCCCATGGAGTGGGCGTTCGCCGGCCCGTACGCCATCACCGTGCGGATGGGGCGCGACGACCTCGACGCGTACGAGATCGCGGCCTACGACCCCGAGGCGTTCGCGGCGCTGCTGTCGGAGAAGCCGGCGGTGCACCGCTACCCGGGAGCGATGGCCAAGCGCGTGCAGCAGCTGTGCCAGTACCTGGTCGATCACTACGGCGGGGAGGCGAGCGCCGTGTGGGAGGGCGTCGAGAGCGGCGAGGAGCTCTTCCGGCGGCTCAAGGAACTGCCCGGCTTCGGCGAGCAGAAGGCCCGCATCTTCCTCGCGCTGCTGGGCAAGCAGCTCGGGGTCGCGCCGGAGGGCTGGCGCGAGGCGGCCGGCGCCTACGGCGAGGAGGGGTCCTACCGCTCGGTCGCGGACATCACCGGGCCCGAGTCGCTGGCCAAGGTGCGCGAGCACAAGCAGGAGATGAAGCGCGCGGCCAAGGAGGGGGCGGCCAAGAAGGCGACCGTCCGGCCGGCCAAGAGGACCCCGCGGCAGACGAAGGGCTGAACCCCTCCCCGGCCTCCCCGTCCTGTCTCTTATACACA
>NZ_JBPQTS010000175.1:0-14378 GCF_051386455.1 Streptomyces sp. URMC 124 | reverse complement strand
AACCCGTTGTTCGCCCCCCGTCCGCCCGCTGCCCCGAGAGGAGGCCCGCACGTGGCCCGTACCCCCGCCGACCTGGTCAGGGCGGAGCCCGACCCGCCCTTCGAGATCACCTTCGACGGCCGTACGGTCACCGCCCTGCCCGGCCAGTCCCTCGCCGCCGCCCTGTGGGCGGCCGGCATCCTCGCCTGGCGCACCACCCGGCACGGCGGCCGCCCGCGCGGCGCCTTCTGCGGCATCGGGCAGTGCTACGACTGCCTCGCCACCGTCAACGGCGAGCCCAACCGCCGCGCGTGCCTGGTGCCCGCCCGCCCCGGGGACGCCGTCACCACCCAGGAAGGACACGGCCGTGCCGGGCTCGCCGTCTGAACCGTACGACCTCGTCGTGCTGGGCGCCGGTCCCGCCGGCCTCGCCGGAGCCGCCACCGCTGCCGGACTCGGCCTGTCCGTCGCCGTCCTGGACGCCGGAGCACAGACCGGCGGGCAGTACTTCCGCCGGCCCGCCCCGGCCCTGGGCGCCACACGCCCGCAGGCCCTGCACCACGACTGGCCCGCCTTCACCGAGCTGCGCCGCAGTTTCGAGGCGAGCACGGCCGCGCACTTCGCCGGACACCACGTGTGGGCCGTCACGCGGCACGACGACGCCGTCCGGGACGCGCTCCGGGACGCCATCTGGAGCGTGCACGCGCTCGCCGGCGCGGACGACGAGCACGAACGCCCCGTACGCCTGCACGCTCGCGCCGTGCTCTTCGCCACCGGTGCGGGCGAGCGTCAACTGCCCTTCCCCGGCTGGACGCTGCCCGGCGTCGTCGGGGCCGGAGGCGCCCAGGCCATGCTGAAGTCCGGGCTCGTGCTGCCCGGGCAGCGGATCGTCGTCGCGGGCAGCGGGCCGCTGCTGCTCGCCGTCGCCTCCTCGCTCGCCGCCGCCGGCGCCCGCGTCCCCGCGGTGGCCGAGGCGTCCGGATACCTCGGCTACGCCCGCCGGCCGGGAGCCCTGGCGGCCAACCCCCACAAGCTCCTCGAAGCAGCCGTCCACGGCACGGCGCTCCTGCGCCACCGCATACCGGTCCGCACCCGCAGCGCGGTCACCGAGGTACACGGCACCGACCGCGTCGAGGCCGTCACCGTCTCCCGGCTCGACCGCGACTGGCGCCCCCTCCCCGGCACGGGCCGCCGCATCGCCTGCGACGCCCTGGCCGTCGGCCACGGGCTCGCACCGCAGACGGAACTGGCCACCGCACTCGGCTGCGCCACCCGCCGCACGCCCGACGGCACGCACGCCCTCGCCCTGGGCGGCCTCCAGGAGACCTCGGTGCCCGGCCTGTGGGCCGCCGGAGAGGCCGGCGGCACCGGGGGCTGGCAACTCGCCCGCGTCGAGGGCGAGCTCGCGGGCATCGCGGTGGCCGCCCGGCTGCGCGCGCTCCCCGCCCTCACCCGCAGCCGGCGCGTCCGCGACCTGGCCCGGCGCCGCGACCGCATGCGCGCCTTCGCCGACGCCATGGCCGCGGCCCACGCGCCCGGCCCCGGCTGGACCGCCTGGCTCGACGACGACACCGACGTCTGCCGCTGCGAGGAGGTGACCGCCGGCAGCATCCGCGAGGCGGTCACCGCACTCGGCGCCGGTGACGCCCGGACCGTCAAGCTCCTCACCCGGGCCGGCATGGGCTGGTGCCAGGGCCGCATGTGCGGCGCGGCGGTGGCCTGCCTGGCGGCGTCCGGTACGGCGCAGGGGACCGTACCGCCGTCCGCCGAGCGCAGGCCGCTCGCCGCGCCCGTACCCCTGGGGTTCCTGGCCACCGGTCCCACCGGTCCCACCGGACCGGAGGAACACGGCAGCACGTAGACCGCACCCCCGTCCGTTTCGCATCCGCCCCACGCCACAGCACGTCATAGAAGGGTTTCCGGCATGACCGCCTCCTCCTGGACCCCCGACCGCCCCTGGCGCGGCATCATGGTCGCCACCGCCCTCCCGCTGCGCGCGGACCTCTCCGTCGACTACGACGCCTACGCCGAACACGTCCGCAGGCTCGTCGAGAGCGGCTGCGACGGAGTCGTCCCCAACGGCTCCCTCGGCGAATACCAGACCCTCACCCCGCAGGAGCGCGCCCGCGTCGTGCGCACCGCCGTCGAGGCGGCCGGGGACGGGGCGAGGGTGATGCCCGGCGTCGCCGCGTACGGCAGCGCCGAGGCGCGCCACTGGGCCGAGCAGGCCGCCGAGGCGGGCTGCGGCTCCGTCCTGCTGCTGCCGCCGAACGCCTACCGCGCCGACGAGCGGGCCGTCCGCGCCCACTACGCGGAGGTCGCCGGGGCCGGCATACCGGTCGTCGCCTACAACAACCCGATCGACACGAAGGTCGACCTGACCCCGGCCCTGCTGGCCCGGCTGCACGCCGACGGCAGCGTCGTGGCCGTCAAGGAGTTCACCGGCGACGTCCGGCGGGCCTACGAGATCGCCGAGCTCGCTCCCGAACTCGACCTGCTCATCGGCGCGGACGACGTCCTCCTCGAACTCGCCGCCGCCGGGGCCGTCGGCTGGATCGCCGGATACCCCAACGCCTTCCCCGCCACCTGCGCCGCGCTCTACCGCGCCGCCGTCGCCGGGGACCTGCAGACGGCGCTGCCCCTCTACCGTTCGCTGCACCCGCTCCTGCGCTGGGACTCCAAGACCGAGTTCGTGCAGGCCATCAAGCTCTCCATGGACATCACCGGACAGCACGGCGGCCCCACCCGCCCGCCGCGCCTCGCGCTCACCGGCGAGACCGAGGCCGCGGTGCGCGCCGCCACGGAGAAGGCCGTCGCCGACGGACACCACTGATCCCCGACCGTCCCGTACCCCCCTGTACTGCCCCGTACGGCCGCGTACAGCCCCGAACGGTCCCGAACGGAAAGGACGTCCGTGCGTACCCGTCATGTCTTCCATGCCGTCGACTCGCACACCGAGGGCATGCCCACCCGCGTCATCACCGGTGGCGTCGGCGTGATCCCCGGCGCCACCATGGCCGAGCGCCGCCTGCACTTCATCGAGCACATGGACCACCTGCGCACGCTGCTGATGTACGAACCGCGCGGCCACGCCTCCATGAGCGGTGCGATACTCCAGCCCCCCACCCGGCCCGACGCCGACTACGGGGTCCTCTACATCGAGGTCTCCGGGGTCCTGCCGATGTGCGGGCACGGCACCATCGGGGTCGCGACCGTGCTCGTCGAGACCGGCATGGTGCCCGTCAGCGAACCGGTGACCACCGTGCGCCTCGACACCCCGTCCGGTCTGATCACCGTCGACGTCCAGGTCGAGGACGGGGCCGCCAAGGCCGTCACGCTCACCAACGTCGCTTCCTTCTGCGCCGGCCTCGACCGCAAGGCCGACGTCCCCGGCTACGGGACCGTCACCTACGACCTCGCCTTCGGCGGCAACTTCTACGCCTTCGTCGAACTCGACGCCCTGGGGCTGCCCTTCGACCGGGCCCGCAAGGACGACCTGCTCGCCGCCGGGCTCGCCGTCATGGAGGCGGTCAACGCCTCGCCGGACCGGCCCGTCCACCCCGAGCGCCCCGAGATCAGCGGCCTCAAGCACGTCTACCTCGCCGCCCCCGGCTCGGACGCCCGTCACTCCCGGCACGCCATGGCCATCCACCCCGGCTGGTTCGACCGTTCGCCCTGCGGTACGGGCACCTCGGCCCGGATGGCACAGCTGCACGCCCGCGGTGCGCTCCCGCTCGACCGCGACTTCGTCAACGAGTCCTTCATCGGCACGCGGTTCACCGGCCGCCTGGTGGGGGAGACGCAGGTCGGCGGCGTACCGGCGGTCGTGCCCGCCATCACCGGACGCGCCTGGATCACCGGCACCGCCCAGTACTTCCTCGACCCGGACGACCCCTTCCCCGGAGGTTTCCTGCTGTGACCGCCGCCCCGGCTTCCTTCGCCTCGCACAATCCGGCCGACCCGTCCGACGTCGTCTCCGACGTGCCCGCGTCCGGCGCCTCAGCCGCCGCCGGGGCCGTCGAGCAGGCCCGCGCCGCCCAGCCCGGCTGGCTGGAGGCCGGCGCCGCCGCCCGCTCCTGCGCGCTCTCCGCCGTCGCCGCGGCGATCGAGGCCGCGGCCGGCGAACTCGCCGCCCTCGCCGTGCGCGAGGTGGGCAAACCCCTCGCCGAGGCGCGGGCCGAAGTGGCCCGCACGGCCGCGATCTGGCGCTTCTACGCCCAGGCGCCCTACGAACCCACCGGCGCCGTCCACGAGCCGGCCGGCGGTCCCGGCCTGCTGCTGACCCGGCGCCGCCCGCACGGCGTCGCCGGCCTCATCACGCCGTGGAACTTCCCCTTCGCCATCCCCTCGTGGAAGGCCGCGCCCGCGCTCGCGGCCGGCAACACGGTCGTCCTCAAGCCCGCGCCCGAGGCCACCGCGTGCGCCCTGCGCCTCGCCGGGCTCGTCCAGCAGGCGCTGCCCGCCGAGGTGTTCACGGTCGTGCCCGGCGGAGCGACCGAGGGCAACGCCGTCCTCGCGACCGCCGACGCCGTCTCCTTCACCGGCTCCACCGCCGTCGGCGGCGTCGTCACCCGCGCCGCCACCGCCCGGGGCATCCCCGTCCAGGCCGAGACGGGCGGGCTCAACGCGGCGATCGTCCTGCCCGACGCCGACATCGGGCGGGCCGCCGCCCACATCGCCGCGGCCCTCGCGGGATACGCCGGGCAGAAGTGCACCGCCACCAGCCGGGTGATCGCCGTCGGCGCGGCGCTCGACCCCTTGCGCGAGGCCCTCGCCGAAGCACTGCGCGCCCTGCCGGTGGGCGATCCGGCCGACGCGGCGACCGTGTGCGGTCCCCTCATCTCGGGCCCGGCCCGGGACCGCTTCGACCGGGCCCTGTCCGGCGCCTCCGTCCTCGCCGCCGGCACGGCCCCGGAAGGTCCCGGCTGGTACGCGGCGCCCACCGTGGTGGAAAAGGTGCCGGCCGCTCACCGGCTGCTCACCGAGGAGGTCTTCGCCCCGGTCGCCGCCCTGCTGCCCGCGGACGATGTGGCGCACGCCGTACGGATCAGCAACTCCGTTCCGTACGGGCTCGTCACCTCGGTCCACACCGCCGGGCTCGAAGCGGCGCTGAACGGTCTCGACCGGCTCGATACGGGCATGATCCGTATCAACGCCCCCTCCACGGGCGTCGACTTCCACCTGCCGTTCGGCGGCACCAAGGCCTCCGGGCACGGTCCGCGCGAGCAGGGGCGCGCGGCGCTGGACTTCTACACCTCCAGCCGGACCTACACCCTCGCTCCCTGAGAAAGATGTGACATTGTACGCTCGTTGGTCCGTCCAGGTACGGACCAGCCGGGGAGCGCGGCTGCGCACGTACCGCGGACGCGGCTGCCGGACCTCGGCCGCCGCACCGGCGACGAAGGGACACGGGAACCATGGGCCACCTCAAGCAGCGCACTCTCATCACCGCCACCGAGCGGCTGCGCGACCAGGTCGCCCACGCCTTGCGGGCCGCGCTCATCTCCGGCGAACTCCACCCCGGCGAGGTCTACTCCGCGCCGCAGCTCGCGGAGGACTTCGGCATCTCCGCGACGCCGGTGCGCGAGGCCATGCTCGACCTCGCCCGCGAGGGCCTGGTCGAGCCGGTCCGCAACAAGGGGTTCCGGGTGACCGAGGTCAACGAGCGCGACCTCGACCAGTACACCGAGATCCGCACGCTCATCGAGGTCCCCACGACCGGCCGCGTCACGCGCACCGCCTCCCGCGAGGACCTCGAAGCCCTCCGCCCGGTCGCCGAGGAGATCGTGCGCGCCGCCCGCGACCACGACCTCATCGGCTATCTGGAGGCCGACCGGCAGTTCCACCTCACCCTGCTGGCCCTCTCCGGCAACGAGCGCCTCGTCGAGACCGTCGGCGACCTGCGCAAGCGCTCGCGCCTGTACGGGCTGACCGCGCTCGACCGGCGCGGCGAGCTCATCCCCTCCGCCGAAGAGCACCTCGAAATCCTGGACCTCATGCTCGCCGGCGACGCCGAGGGCGCCGAGCGGTGCATGGCCCGGCACCTCGGCCACGTGCGCTCCCTGTGGGCGAAGGGCGGCGACAAGGACGCGTGACCGCGCGCGGGGGAGGCCGGCGCCCTCAGGGGTGCGCCGCCGCCTGTCGCCGGGGCGTTGTCAGTGGCTGGTGCGACGATCGTTCCGACGGCGCGCGTGAGGGTGTGGCGCGGGTCCGTGTGTGTCGTGAGTCCTGGAGCCAGGAAGAGGAGCGAGTCCCGTGCGCATCGTGGTCAGTGAGTTCATGAGTCTGGACGGCGTCGTGCAGGCGCCCGGCGGTCCCGAGGAGGACACCGACGGCGGGTTCGCCCACGGGGGCTGGTCGCACCCGTTCTTCGACCCGGAGACGATGGGCGGCGCCTTCGACGAAGCGCTGGGCCGGGCCGAGGCGCTGCTGTTCGGCCGCCGCACCTGGCAGACGATGGCCGCGGCGTGGCCGGAGCGGGCAGGAGACCCCTTCGCCGACCGGATGAACGCCCTCCCCAAATACGTCGTCTCCCGGACGCTGAACGACGACGATCTCACGTGGGACAGCACCACGCGCATCCCCGGCGGCGAGGCCGTCGCCGGCATCCGGGAGCTGCGGGGGAAGGAAGGCGGCGACCTGCTGGTCATGGGGAGCCCGACGCTCGTGCGCACGCTCCTGCACGAGGGTCTCGTCGACGAGCTCCGGCTCATGATCATGCCGGTGCTCCTCGGCGGCGGTAAGTCGATCTTCCCCGAGGACGGTGCGCAGCACACGCTGGAACTGGTCTCCACGGTCACCAGCAGCACGGGTGTGCACGTGACCACCTACCGGCCGGCTGCTGCCGCCGGGCCGTAGTGCGGGGCACCGGGGCCGTGGGGAGGGGCCGGCCCCGGTGTGTTCGCCGGGGTCAGACGACGGGGCTGAGGACGTTCGGCAGTTCGATGAGGGTGCCGCCGCCGGGGCCCGTGAGATCGATCATGCCGTTCGCGTCCAGGCCCAGCGTATTGAGGACGGTGCCGTGGATTTCCGCGTGCGCCGGTGCCGCCAGGGCCGCCGATCCGGCGGTGAGCAGGACGGTGGCGGCGACCGTCGTCAGCAGGCGCTGGAGGATGTTCTTCATGGGCTCTCCCTTGGCGATCAGGTGCGCGGGCGAGCGAGTTCTTTCCGCCGGGTAGTGCGACAAACGGCAGCCGCGCGGTGTGCGGCAGTGCGCGCCGGGCGCGCGCGGAGAGCGCTGCGCACCCTTGCAGGGGGAGCGGCGTCAGACCATGGCACCGGGTGACGGTCATGGGGCGGTGACAGCCCCCGGCGCCCGGTGGGTTTCGCCGACCGAGCGGCCGTCCACGTCCACCTACGGTGCGCGCGGAACGGGCCGGCGCGCGCCCCGTGCACCAGCCCGGCCGGACGCCGCGCATCCGGTGCGGCAGCGCGAGCCGAGTGCGGTGACCTGGCGGCGGGCGGCGAGAGCCTGCTCGCCGGTGGCCGGTGGCCGGTGGCCGGTGGCCGGTGGCCGGGTGCCGCCCCGGTCCGGGATGGGGGCTCGGCTCATGCCGGCCCCCTGCCCGGCGTGCGCCAAGCGGCATGCGTTGCCGCCGGTTTGTGGCCTCAGTCGGACGCGTCGAGCAGGTCGAGCAGGTCGAGCAGCTCGCGCTCGCGTCCCGCGCTGAGGCCGGCTCGCCGTTCGCGGTCCAGCCCCTGCTCGCGTTCCCACGCCAGGGTGTCCGCCAGCAGCTCCGCACGGGGGCGGTGCCGCAGCCCGGCGGCGCGCGCCGCGGCGCCGCTGCGGGCCGACCACCCTTCCCAGCCCGGCTCGACGACCCACATCGGCAGCGACTCCGGCCCCATGTACTCGGCCACGCCGTTGGCGAGCAGCCACGCCGAGCCGGCACGGACCAGCGGTCCCGTGTGCCCGCCCGCGCTGCGCGACATCCCGATCCACTCGTCGAAGGGCAGGACCGGGCCGACGGCGTTATACGTACCGGTGGTTCCCGCCTCCGCTGCGTCGAGCAGCCAGGCGGCCAGGTCCCGCACGTCGACGACCTGCGTCGGTATGGCGGGCACGTCGGGGACCAGCATCGGCCCGTGCGGATCCCGCGCGGCGCGGGCCGCCCAGTAGCCGGACCGCCCGCTGTGATCGCCCGGGCCGCCGATGAGGCCGGCGCGCGCGATGAGGAGGCGGTCACCGACGGCGGCCGACGAGACCTGCTCGCAGGCCGACTTCGCCTCGCCGTACAGCTCGCGGCCGACCTCGTCCCGGTCGGTCGGGGCCAGCAGCGCGGCGGACTCGTCCGCGCCCGGCACGCCGTGGGAGGCGTAGGCACTGACCGAGGACACGTAGACCCAGTGCTTCGCCCTGCCGCCCAGGGCCCCGAGCGCCTCGCGGACGAAGCGGGGCTGCCACGACACCTCGATGACCGCGTCCCACCTGCGGTCGAGCAGCCGGTCGTACGCCGAAGGATCACGCCGGTCCGCGGCCACCAGCACCGCCCCGTCCGCCACTTGCCCGCTCTCGCCGCGGGCCAGACACGTCACGCGGTGCCCGCGCCCGAGCGCCTGCCGCGACACTTCCCGGCCCACCCATGCGGTGCCGCCCAATACCAGGATCTCCATCCGCCCACTCAAGCACCGCACGAGCGGGGCCCCAAGGGGGATCTGCCAGGAGCAGATTGATCGCGCTGTTACTTCGTCCACGTCGCGTACCGGAACGGTAACCGGCTGAGACGTTCGCGGAAGGGGTTCCGTACTGCGCGGTGACGGCTCCGGGAGGGAACCGGGGCCCACGACTGGGGGGATCACCTATGTTCCGCAAGAGCACCGCAGCGATCGTCACGTCGGCCGCCGCAGGAGCCCTGCTGCTCACCGCCTGCGGAGGCGGCGACGACAAGGCCGCCTCGGCGCCGGCAGCACCGGCTTCCTCGGGCGCCGACGCCCGGACCGGCGGGCAGGAGCCGGCCTTCCTCAGCGGCACGGCGAAGACGAACAACGCCCGGCCCATGACGGGTGACTGGGCGAACGAACCCGGAAAACCCGCCGTGAAGCCCGAAGCGCAGCGCTGGGTGCAGCTGTCCGCGGCCAAGGCGGGCAGCCTTGACCCGGTGGTGGTCAACGGCGCCGGCTTCACCCTCTACCGCTTCGACAAGGACACCGCCGCCCCGTCGAAGTCCGCCTGCAACGGCGACTGCGCGGTCACCTGGCCGCCGGTCGTCGTCGCCCCGGGCGGCAGGATCTTCCTCGACGGCGTCGACAAGTCGAAGGTCGGCACCGTCAAGCGGGACGACGGCACCCTTCAGGTCACCGTGGGGGGCCGGCCCGTCTACCGCTTCGGCAAGGACGCCAAGCCCGGCGACACCAAGGGACAGGGGGTCGGCGGCACGTGGTTCGGCGTCACGCCGGACGGCCAGAAGGCCGGCAGCGGTACGGGCAGCGGCAGTGGAAGCAGCGGCACCGGGAGCGGCGGCCCGCAGCAGAAGCCCGCCACCAGCGTCGTCCTCTTCGACAACCGCAACTTCCGCGACCCCTCCCAGGGCCTGGCCGGCAAGGGCTGCCGGAACGTGGCCCGGGACGACGTCGCCTCCTCGCTCCAGGTGCGGGGCAGCCTGAAGATCTGGACCGGGCGCAACTGCACCGGCAAGTCCAAGGTCGTCGACGGCGACGTCGCCGACCTCGCCGCCATCGGCTTCGACGACGACGTCTCCTCGGTCTTCTTCGGCTGACGACGTGATCACCGTCGAGTGCCGCGAAGCAGGCCGGCCGCATCGGGTAAGGTCGCTCTCTTCGGAGGCGCCGGCCTCCGGAGCCGAGAAGGCTGCGGCCACCATGCATAGCGATCCGCCCTCCGCACGACGCCGCCTGGACGCGGCGCTCGACGGGCTTGCCGAAACGTTCCGCGGTATGACGGCTCACCCGCAGGAGAGCAACTGCGCATGCCACTGGGGCAGCCCCGAGGAGCTCGCGCGGCTGAAGACGCCGGACGTCGAGCTCGACGCCGACCTGCTGCAGCGCACCTGGACGGCCGTGGACTGGCGCGACCACCCGCGCGTGCTGCGGCGCATCCTGCCGCAGTTCGCCGCGGACCTCGTCCACGGCCGCGCCGAGCCGGTCTTCGGCATGGAGGCGGTCGGGCGCTGTTTCGCCCTCGGAAAGTGGCGGCAGTGGCCGGCCCGGCAGAGCGGGGCGGTCGAGGAGTTCCTGCACGCCTGGTGGGCGTGGACGCTCACCGACCCGGCTCCCCTCATGCCCGCCCACGAGGTCCTGACCGCGGTCTCCGAGGCGTCCGCCACGGTCACCCCGTGGCTGCGCGCCTGGCAGACGCTGCCCGTACCCCGTGCCGCGGCCGACCGGCACCTGGCGGAGCTGGCGGACGCCTGGGAGTACGACCTGCTGCGGGACGAACTTCCCTGGGACGCCCGGGAGAACGGGGACGCGATGCGGGACGAGCTGACGGCCTGGCTGGTGGGTCACGCCCCGGCCGGGCTCCGGGCCGCCGGGGCGGGGCCGGACCTGGGCGAGTGGATCCGGCTGCTCGGTCTGCCCGAGCCGGCGCGCTGGGCGGATCCGTACTGGTCACGCCGTGCGCAGGGCGTCACCCCCACACCTTGATCGCCAGTAACGTACGGCCATGCGCATCCGTGAATTCACCGAATCCGACTGGCCCCAGGTGTGGGGGATCATCCGGGACGTCGTCCAGGAGCGGGAGACCTTCGTCTACGACCCGGACATGACCGAGACGGACGCCCGCATGTGGGTCGAGCAGCCGCCGGGGCTGACCGTCGTCGCCGTCGAGGGCGAACGCGTCCTCGGCACCGCCAAGATGGGCCCGAACCGCCCCGGCCCCGGCTCCCACGTGTCCACCGCGAGCTTCATGGTGGCGGCCGGCGCGCGCGGCAAGGGCGTGGGCAGGGCCCTGTGCGAGTTCGCGGTGGACTGGGCCGAGAAAAGCGGCTACGCGGGAATGCAGTTCAACGCCGTGGTCGAGTCCAACCACGCCGCCGTGGACCTGTACAAGAGCCTCGACTTCGTCGTGCTCGGAACGGTGCCGGGCGCCTTCATACACCCCGGACTCGGGCCGGTGGGCCTGCACCTCATGTACCGCCGGTTCTGAAAGCCGCGCCGGACGACACACCGAGGTCGTGCCGCATGGCATTCCTCATCACCCGCAGCAGCTCCCAGACCTCGTACTGCGCCCGGGCCGCGGACTCCGGAGTCTCGCCCGGCCCGGGCTCGCGGCGTTCGAGACGCTTGACCTGCCCGTACACCTCGTTGAGGGCCTGGTTGACCGCGCGCGCCCGCGTGAGCACCGCGTCGGGGGCGATCATCTGCGCTTCGGAGTACCGGTCGCGGTGGGCGTTCTTCGCCTCGTCGAGCGTCGCCCTGTCGGCGTCGTCCACGTCGCCTTCCCGCATGACGTGCAGGTGGCGGTTGAGCGCCGTGGTGAACTGCCGGGCGTCCCGGTTGAGCTCCGTGTAGCACGCACGCCGGAGCGAGAGGTTCTCGCGTATCTGCTCGTGGCTGCGCACGAGCTCTATCTCCCGGCGCTTCGCGCGTTCGGAACCGCGCTGGGTGAGGAGCGCCCCACCCAGGGTTCCTGCGACACCCGCCACGGCGATGACCACCGAACTGAGATCCATCGGCATGCTCCATGCAGTCCTGCCCGGCCCTGTGCCCGGTGCACACGGCCCGGACCGTCGAGTCTGCCGGTCTTTCCGGTGAAGGGCCCGACGGCCCGTCAGTGCTCTCCGTGGTGCCGGTGGCCCGGGTGGCGCAGGCGGACCCAGATGTCCCTGGCGCGGCGGCCGGCCTCGGTCCGGCTGTCGGCGACCAGGGCCCGCGCCTCTTCCGGCGTCTCCACCATCGGCCCCGAGCCGCGCAGCGGCCTGCCCGCCGTCTCGTGGAGGAAGAACGCCGAGACGAGCCCGATCGCCCCCGCCGCCATCAGGTAGTACGCGGGCACCATGGCGTCGTCGGTCGTTTCGAGGAGGGCGGAGACGACCAGGGGAGTGGTGCCGCCGAAGAGCGACACGGAGATGTTGTACGAGACGGACAGCGCCCCGTAGCGCAGCCGGGTGGGGAAGAGGGCGGGCAGGGTCGCGGCGGCGGTGCCCGCGAAGCACACCAGCAGCAGCCCGAGGATCAGGCAGCCGAACGCGGGGAGGAGCGCCCCGCCGGCGCGGACCAGGAGCATCGAGGGGAACGCGAGGACGATCAGGGCGGCGCTGCCCGCCATGAACATCGGCCTGCGCCCCCACAGGTCGGAGGACCGGCCCACGACGGTGATGGTGAGGGCCACCAGGATCATGGTGCCGAGGATGAGCAGCTGCGCGGTGGTGGCGTCCTTGTCCAGGGTCTCGGTCATGTACGTCGGGAGGTAGGAGGTCACCATGTAGCTGGTGACGTTGTAGACGACGACCAGCCCCATGCAGATCAGCACCGCCTCCCAGTGCTTGGTGAAGATCTCCTTGAGCCGCCCGTGGCCGGACTGGCGCGCTTGTTCGACCTCTTCCTCTCCCGAGTCGGTGGCGCCCGGCGTCCGCGCCCGGGCGGCCTCGGTCTCCGCGCGGAAGGCGGGCGTCTCTTCGAGCCGCATCCGCATGTAGAGGCCGATCAGCCCGAGGGGCCCGGCGACGAGGAAGGGCAGGCGCCATCCCCAGTCGGTCATGCCGCCGGTGCCGAGGAGCGCGGTGAGCACGGTCACGAGACCCGAGCCGAGCGCGTAACCGACGAACGTGCCGAAGTCCAGCCAGCTGCCCAGGAACCCGCGGCGGGTGTCGGGCGCGTACTCGGCGATGTACGTGGTCGCCCCGGCGTACTCGCCGCCCGTGGAGAAGCCCTGCACGAGGCGGCAGACGAGGAGCAGGACGGGTGCGACGAAGCCGGCCGTCGCGTAGACCGGGAGGAAGCCGACCGCGAACGTGCTCACCGCCATCATGATCATCGTCGCGGCGAGGACGCGCTGCCGTCCGATGCGGTCACCGAGCGGGCCGAAGACCAGGCCGCCGAGGGGCCGGACCAGGAACGCGGCCGCGAAGGTGGCGAAGGCGGAGACGACCTGCGCGCCGGGCGAACTGGAGGGGAAGAAGACCTTGCCCAGGGTGACCGCCATGTAGGCGTACACCCCGAAGTCGAACCACTCCATCATGTTGCCGAGCGCCGCGGCCAGTACCGCCCGGCGCACCTGGGGGCGGTCGGTGACCGTGACGTCCCCGATGTCCAGGGCCTTCTTGCGGCGCCGGAGCAGGGTGCGGAGCATCCGGTCGGTGGCGGCCGCGCCACCGCGCGCAGGGACGCGCTGCCCGGGCTTCGGGGTCTTCTTGCGGTCGGGGCTCACACTCACCTGCCGATGGTCGGGGAAGGAAGGAGGTATCCGGGCGCCGGGACCCGTGAAGCTCCTGGGGTGTTCGTATACGCATGAGCTGAATCTTGTGGTTTATGCATTGAACCTTGCCGGGCCCCCGGCGGCCCCGTGACCCGCCCGGGCGGTGCCTTGTCCCCCTGCCCCGCAGGCCGCCGGGGCGTTACCCTTTCGGCCCCGAGGAACCCGAGGAAGGAGACGGCAGTGGCACTGCCCCGGAAGGGGTCGCGGCGCATCGTCGTCGACGGCGTCGCCTACCGGTGGAGGGTCCGGAGGAAGGTGACCTACGGCCAAGGGATGTGCTGGTCGCCGCTGGCCTACGCGGTGGAGCACGCCGAGTCTCCCGGCACCACGCTCGTGGTCCGGACGGGCCGCCCCCACCCCGGCAACTGGATGGGCGGTCACACCTCTCCCGTTCTCCCCTCCGACGTCTCCGGCGCGGTCCGGGCCGCCCGCGCACGCGGCTGGGCACCCGAGACTCCGGGCCCGCCCTTCCTCCTGGCAGCCGTGTGAAGGGGACGTTCGAGGTGGACACCGGGGACGGGTGCCCACCGCCGGGGGACACTGCCGGGCGGGCGGCCGCGGTGCGCGAGGCGATGGAAGGGCTGCGGCAGATCCGGCGGCTGATGAACGGCCACCTCCCGGACCCGGCGGCCGTCCCCGCCGACTGGGAGCGGCGCCGGCCCGTGCGTTCCGTCGCCCTCATCCTCGAAGCGGCCGGCATTCCGCCCTCCGCCGTCGGCGCCGACGGCCGGCGCACCGCGACCGGCTACCGCGTGCGTCCGGGGGAGCAGCCGGGGAGCGCACGCGTCGAATGGCTCGGCCCACCGGGGAGCGGGGCCGCCGCCGGACAGCACGAGGCCCTGCAGCGCTGCGCCCGGGTCCTGGCGGGCCTGGGGTGGCCGGCGCTGGAATACCGCGGGGCACGCCGGCAGCGCTGGCTCGAAGCCGAGCCCGCGACGTAGAGGGCCGTACGCCGGACGTGCGGCAGCCTTAGGACGCCCACCGGGCAACCGGATGCGCCGCCCCCGCCGCCTTCGTCCCCGTC
>NZ_JBPQTS010000174.1:0-14401 GCF_051386455.1 Streptomyces sp. URMC 124 | reverse complement strand
CGCGATGACCGTGCCCCGCGTCGCGATGACGACCGCGGTGGCTTCCGTGGTGGTCGTGACGAGCGTCGTGACGACCGCCCGTCCTTCCGCCGTGACGAGCGTCGTGATGACCGCGGGCCGCGTCGCGATGACGACCGTGGCGGCTTCCGTGGCGGCCGCGACGAGCGCCCGTCCTTCCGTCGCGACGAGCGTCGCGATGACCGTGCCCCGCGTCGCGATGACGACCGCGGTGGCTTCCGTGGTGGTCGTGACGAGCGTCGTGACGACCGCCCGTCCTTCCGCCGTGACGAGCGTCGCGATGACCGCGGCCCGCGCCGTGACGACGACCGTGGTGGTTTCCGTCGCGATGACCGTCGTGACGACCGCGGCCCGCGCCGCGACGAGCGTCCCTCGTTCCGCCGCGACGACGACCGCGGCCCCCGTCGTGACGACGACCGCGGCGGCTTCCGCCGTGACGACCGTCGTGACGACCGCGGCCCGCGCCGCGACGACGACCGCGGTGGCTTCCGCGGCGGGCGCGACGACCGCGGCCCGCGCCGCTCCTTCCGTGACGACCGGCAGGGCGGCGGCTACCGCGGGGGCCGGGACGACCGTTCCGGTGGTTACCGCGGCGGCCGCGACGAGCGCGACCGGGACCGTGGCGACCGCGAGCCGGTGAAGCGCCTGCCCATCCCCGACGACGTCACCGGTGACGAGATCGACGCGGACGTGCGGCAGGAGCTCATGAGCCTGCCCAAGGGCCTGGCCGAAGAGGTCGCCCGCAACCTCGTCATGGTCGCCAACCTGCTGGACGAGGACCCGGAGCAGGCCTACGCCTACTCGCGGATCGCGCTGCGTCTCGCCTCGCGCGTCGCCGCGGTGCGCGAGGCCGCCGGCTTCGCCTCGTACGCGACGGCCAAGTACTCCGAGGCGCTCGCCGAGTTCCGCGCCGCCCGCCGGATGACCGGCTCCGTCGAGCTGTGGCCCGTGATGGCCGACTGCGAGCGCGGCATGGGCCGCCCCGAGCGCGCCCTGGCCATGGCCGGCGAGCCCGAGGTCAACAAGCTCGACAAGGCCGGCCAGGTCGAGATGCGCCTGGTCGCCGCCGGCGCCCGCAAGGACATGGGCCAGGCCGAGGCCGCCGTCGTGACGCTGCAGAGCCCGGAGCTCGCCTCCAACTCGGTCCAGCCGTGGACCGCCCGTCTGCGGTACGCGTACGCCGACGCGCTGCTCGAGGTCGGCCGCGAGAGCGAGGCCCGCGAGTGGTTCGCCAAGGCCCTCGAGGCGGACCAGGGCGGCCAGACGGACGCCTCCGACCGGCTCGCCGAGCTGGACGGCGTCGAGTTCACCGACGCCCTCGTGGAGGCCGACGCCGAGGCCGAGGCCGACGCCGCCGCCGAGGCTGAGACCGAGGCCTCCGCCGAGTCCGGGGAAGCCGCGGAGGAGCCGGTCGAGGCGGAGAAGCCCGCCGAGCCCGCCGAGGCTGCCGACGCCGCGGAGTCCGCTGACGTCGAGAAGACCGTGGCCGCCGACGCCGACAAGGCCGGCGACGACAAGAGCTGACCCCCGGGGCAGTGATCGGGCAATGACGAGGAGGGTGGCACCCCGGCCGGGGTGCCACCCTCCTCGTGTGTCGTGGGTGCTTCAGTTCAGTGCCAGGCTCCGCAGCACCAGGCCCGTCGCGGGCTTCGGGCCGAACGACGTCGATTTGCGGGGCATGGTCACGCCCTGTTCCGCCAGCTCCCGGACGACGTCCTCCTGGACCGGGTGCATGAGCACCGCCGTCCCGCCGTGCCGCTCGGCCTGCTTGACGGCCGCGGCCGTCTCGTGGATGTAGCTGATGTTCTCGGGGTTGTCCGGCACCTGCCAGATGTGTTCCAGCAGGACCGAGTGCAGGACCGTCGCGTCCAGCGTGCGCCAGGCCTCCGGGCGGTCGGTGGGCACGACACGGGCCAGCAGGTCCGGGTCCGGGCGGTCGAGGAGGTGGAAGCGGCCGTCTCCCGCCAGGACGAAGGCGTTCGCGGCCGCCCCGGAGGCTCCGGACGTCTCGATGGCTTCGGTGAGCGCGTCGAGCGCCTCCGGCAGGGGACCGTCGATCGTGCGCACCCGGAAGGAGTCCCCGAGGGCCTCCAGGGCCCGGGCGACCGGCAGCCGGTGCAGCAGGCGGTGGATGGCCCGCACACGCAGCGGGTAGCGGGCGGTGTCGACGAGGAGGACGAGGCCGAAGTCCCAGGGGCCGGGGGCCGGCTGCTCGGCGCGCAGGCGCAGGTAGGTGGCCCAGCGGTGGTGGCCGTCGGCGATGAGCGCGTGCTGCTGGGAGAGGTCCTTGCCGATCTGTTCGAGGTCGTCCGGGTCGGTGATGGACCACAGGCGGTGGGCGTAGCCGTCGTCGGTGGTCGTGGACAGCAGCGGTTCGGTGCCGGTGACGCGGTCGATGACGGCCGCGGCGCCCGTCGTGCTGCCGTTGCCGCGGTAGGAGAAGAGCAGCGGTTCGAGGTTGGCGCCCGTGCCGCGCATGAGGGCGGCGCGGTCCTCGATGATGTGCGGCATGACGTCCTCGTGGGGGAGGACGACGCCCTCCTCGCGGGGGCTCAGGCGCAGGGCGCCGATGAGGCCGCGCTGCAGTATGCCGCCGCCCCGCTGCTCGTAGACGTAGAGCGCGGGCTCGGGGTCGGCGGCGAGGACCTGCTCGTCCTGCCAGCGGCGGAGGGTGTCCGCGGCCAGCCGGTGCCGGTCCGCGGCGCTCGCGGCCTGGGGGAGGATCAGTCTGACGATGTTGTGGGGGTCGGCGGTCTCCAGGTGACGCAACCCGTCGGGCCGTACGACGACGTCGTACGGTGGCGAGGTGACGGCGGCGAGGCTGCCGACCCGCTCCGGGACATAGCGCAGTCCTCGGAAGGGGGCGAGCTGAAGTCCTTGCCCTGCTTTCCCTGCTCGGCCTGGAGTGCTCATTGGGAAATGTTATGTCTCACGGCCCTGTGAGCAATGATCGTGGAAGAGACGTACAGCACAAGGAGCGAGTGCAGCATGAACCAGACCGCCCGTACGCGGCCCGACGGCAGTGAGCGTGCCCTCAGCGAGGCCTACGACACGGCGCTGCTCGACCTCGACGGCGTGGTGTACGCGGGCGGGGAGGCCATCGCGTACGCCGTCGAGTCGCTGGAGGCGGCGCGCGAGGGCGGGATGCACCTCGCCTACGTGACGAACAACGCCGCGCGGACGCCGCAGACGGTCGCCGAGCACCTGACGCGGCTGGGCGTGCCCGCCGAGCCGTCCGACGTGATCACCTCCGCCCAGGCCGTGGCGCGGCTGATCTCCGAGCAGCTGCCCGCCGGGTCCCGGGTACTGGTGATCGGCGCCGAGGGGCTGCGGGTCGCCCTGCGGGAGCGCGGGCTGGTGCCGGTGGAGTCGGCGGACGACGACCCGGCGGCCGTCGTCCAGGGCTACGGCGGGCCGGACATGCCGTGGTCGCGGCTGATGGAGGCGTCGTACGCGGTGGCGCGGGGCCTGCCGTGGTTCGCTTCCAACACCGACCTGACGATTCCGAGCGGGCGCGGCATCGCGCCGGGCAACGGCGCCGCCGTGGAGGTCGTACGGATAGCCACGGGCGCGACGCCCCAGGTGGCGGGGAAGCCGCTGCCCCCGATGCACCGCGAGACGGTGCTGCGGACCGGCGCGGAGCGGCCGTTGGTGGTCGGCGACCGGCTCGACACGGACATCGAGGGCGCGCACGTGGGCGGGGTGGACTCGCTGCTGGTGCTGACCGGTGTCACGACGGCCGCGCAGCTGGTCGCGGCGCGGCCGGAGCACCGGCCCACGTATGTGGCGGAGGACCTGCGGGGGTTGCTGGCTCCTCAGCCGGAGGTCGCGGCCGTCTCGGACGGCGGGTTCCGGTGCGGGGGGTGGACCGCTTCCGTCGACGGGGGTGCGCTTGCCCTTGCGGGCGACGGGGAGGCCGTGGACGGGCTCCGGGCGGTGTGTGCCGCCGCGTGGTCGGCTGCGGGTGACGGGGTGTGTGAGCTGGACCCGGCCGGGGTGGTGGGTCGGCTCGGGCTGTGACCGGGGCTCCGCCCGGAGCCCGGTCCTCGATCGCCGGAGGGGCCCAACGGTGTTGGGCCCCTCCGCGATGGGAGATCAGGCCAGCTCCGCCAGCAGGTCCTCCTCCGTCGCGCCCCGGCGCCAGTAGCCCGTGAACGTCACCGTGCGGCGGTCGAAGCCGCGGTCGTTGACCAGGTGGCGGCGGAGGCCGCGGACCGTGCCGGATTCGCCGGCGAGCCAGGCGTAGGGCGTGCCGGTGGGCAGGTCGGCGGTGCGGACGGCGCTCAGGAGGGGTTCCGCCGCGCCCCGTACGAGCCAGGTGATCTCGGCGTCGGCGGCGGTGGGCAGGTCCTGGACGTCCTCCGGGTGGGGGACCTCTATCCAGATCTTGGCGGGGGTGCCCGCGGGCAGCGAGGCGAGGATGCCGGCGACGGCGGGCAGGGCCGTCTCGTCGGCGGTGATCATGACCCAGTCGGTACCGGCGGGCGGCTGGAAGTCGACCCCGCCGTTGTCCTCGACGACGGGGGCGAGGACGGTGACGCGGTCGCCGGGGCGCGCGGCCTGGGCCCAGTTGGTGGCCGGGCCGCCGTGTCCGTTCGCGTCGCCGTGCACGGCGAAGTCGACGTCCATCTCGCCCGGCTCACGGCGCAGGTCGCGGACGGTGTAGGTGCGCATGAAGGCCCGTACGGCCGGGTCCTGGGCGCGCCATTCGGCGAACCAGGTCTCGTCGAGGTTCGCGGGCAGGAGCGGGCGGTCCTGGCCGGCCTGCGGCAGGAACAGCTTGAAGCGCTGGTCGCGCCCGCCGGTGACGATGTCGCAAAGTTCCCCGCCGCCGAAGGTGACCCGCATCATGGCGGGGCTGATCCGCTCGGTGCGGAGCACCTCCAGGTCGAAGAAGCGGTACGGGAGGGTGGTGGTGCCGGCCATGCGGGTGTTTCCCTTTCGCTCGGTTGCGCCTGTCGGACGGTCAGGCGACCTTCTTGGCCTTCTGGACGGCCTCGGCGAGGGCCTCGGCGAGCGGTGCGCACCCGGCGTAGGAGTAGCGCGGCTCGCTGAGCCAGGGGCTGATCTGGCCGGCCTTGACGGCGGGCAGCTCGGCCCAGGTGGGCTTGGCGGCGAGGTCCTTGGGCTGGAGTGCCGCGGTGCGGTTGTCGAGGAGGATCAGGTCGGCGGGGTACTTGCCGGCGTTCTCCCAGCTGAGGCTCTCGAAGAAGCCGCCGGTGACCTTGTCGGGGACGACGAGCTCGACGCCGAGGGACTTGAAGTGGGCGAGGTCGGCGTAGACGCCGGGGTCGGAGACGTAGAGCAGGTCGGCGGAGCCGGACGCGGCGAGGACCTTGAGGCCCTTGTTGGCCTGCGCGGCCTTGCGGAGGGTCTCGGAGGCCTTCTCGAAGCGGGCCTTGGCGTCGGCGACCTGCTTGGCCTTGAGGTCGGCGCCGAGGGAGGCGGCGAGTTCGGCGTAGCGTCCGATGACCTGGGTCAGGGGGACCTTGGTGACGTTGATGCCCACGCTCGGCGCGAAGCCGAGGATCTTCTTCTTGCTCTCGTCCGGGACGTACCACAGCTCGGTGCCCTGGATCATGTTGGTGACGAGGAGCTCGGGGGAGAGGGCCGCGTACTTCTCGACGTTGAACTCGCCCCAGGCGTTGCCGAGGACGGTCAGCTTGCCGACGTCGAGGTCGCCGGCCTGGGGGTCGGGCTTGCCTCCCTTGAGGACGGTGGGGCCGAAGACGGCGGTGCATTCGACGCCGAAGTCGTGCAGGGCCGCGGCGGTGCCGGTGAAGGCGACGACCTTCTTCGGGGTGCGGGGGGCCTTCGCGGTCTCGCCCCGGTCGTCCTTGAACGACCAGGGGCCGGAAGCGGAATCTGAGTCACCGTCCGAGGAGCCCTTGGAGCCGCCGCCTCCGCAGGCCGTCAGGAGGACGCCCGCGCCAAGGGCGCCGCCGGCGGCCAGCAGGCCGCGGCGGGACATGAGGGAGCTGCTGAGGGTGCGGGGGGTGCTCATGGTGGTGCGCTTCTCTCAAGAATGAGGCAAGAACGGGGGGAGTTAAGGGTAGGCTAACCTAAGGTTCGTGTTGGTTGACAGTCCCCCCGAGCCCCCGGCGGACACCGGTCCGCTGCCGCCGCAGATACCCCCGGCAAGCCGTAAGCGGAACGCCGCGCGGGCGGCCGGGCTGCTCGCGGCGACCGGCCTGCTGCTGCTCGTCGCCGTCGCGAGCATCGCCGTCGGCGCCAAGCCGCTGCCGCTGGACCAGGTCTGGCACGGGCTGTTCGACGACGCGCACGGCGAGGCCGGCGTCATCGTGCGCGAAGTGCGCCTGCCCCGTACGCTGCTCGGCCTGCTCGCCGGGGCCGCCCTCGGGCTCTCCGGCGCCGTGATGCAGGCCCTCACCCGCAACCCGCTCGCCGAACCCGGGATCCTCGGCGTCAACGCGGGCGCCGCGGCGGCCGTCGTATCCGCCATCACCTTCCTCGGCGTCAGCTCGGTCGGCGGCTACGTGTGGTTCGCCCTCGCCGGCGCCGCCGTCGTCTCCGTCGTGGTGCACCTGCTCGGCGGCAGCCGCGGCGCCACCCCCGTACGGCTCGCCCTGGCCGGGACCGCCGTGACGTACGCGCTCTACGGCTACGTCAACTCCGTCCAGCTCATGGACTCCGCCGCCCTGGACCGGATGCGTTTTTGGACCGTCGGCTCGCTCGCCTCCGCGGGCGGGGAGGTCATCCGGCAGGTCCTGCCCTTCATCGCCGCCGGCACGCTGCTCGCCCTGGCCCTCGCCCGGCCCCTGAACGCCATGGCGCTCGGCGACGACAGCGCCCGCGCGCTCGGCACCCGGCCCGCCCGCACCCGCGTCCTCGCGATGGCCGCCGTCACCCTGCTGTGCGGCGCCGCGACCGCCGCCTGCGGGCCGATCGTCTTCATCGGCCTGATCGTGCCGCACCTCGTGCGCGCCCTCACCGGCCCCGACCAGCGCTGGATCCTGCCGTACGCGGCCGTCCTGTCACCCGTGCTGCTGCTCGGAGCGGACATCATCGGGCGGGTCGTCGCGCGGCCCGGAGAGCTCCAGGCGGGCATCGTGACCGCCGTCGTCGGCGGGCCCGTCTTCATCCACCTCGTACGGCGCCGGAGGGTGGCCCAGCAGTGAGCGCGTCCGCACGAACCCCACGAGCTACAGGAACTACACGCACGACCCGCACGACGCGTATGGCACCGGCGCCGCGGACCGTCCGTACCGGCGGCGGGCTGTCGCTGCGCGTGGACGTCCGCGCCGGCCTCGTCGTCCTGCTCCTCCTGGCCCTCGCGGCGGCCGCCTCCGTGGCTCTCATCGCCACCGGCGACTTCCCGATGACGCCCGCCGACGTCCTGCGGACGCTCGCCGGCGGCGGCACCCCCGCGCAGGATGTCGTCGTCCACGACCTGCGCCTGCCCCGCGTCCTGGTGGGTCTGCTCGCGGGCGCCGCGCTCGGGCTGGCCGGCGCGGTCTTCCAGTCCGTCTCCCGCAACCCGCTGGGCAGTCCGGACGTCATCGGCTTCGGCCAGGGCTCCGCGGCCGGGGCGCTCGTCGTCATCGTCCTCTTCCACGGCGACCCCTTCGCCGTGGCGGCCGGTGCCGTCGCCGGCGGCATCGCCACCGGCCTCGCGGTCTACCTGCTGGCGTGGAAGAAGGGCATCAACGGCTACCGCCTCGTGCTCGTCGGCATCGGTGCCGCCGCCGTCCTCACCGGCCTGCGCGACTACCTGATGACCAAGGCGGACCTCGTCGACGCCACCCGCTCCATGATCTGGATGGTCGGCTCGCTCAACGGCCGTGACTGGGAACACGTGTGGCCCCTGCTGTGCGCGGTCGCGGTGCTCCTGCCCCTCGTCCTCGGCCACGGGCGGGCCCTGCGCATGCTGGAGATGGGCGACGACGCCGCCCACGCCCTCGGGGTGCGCGCCGAGCGCACACGCCTTGTCGTGACGGCCTGCGCCGTGCTGCTCACCGCCGCCGCCACGGCCGCCGCCGGGCCCGTCGGCTTCGTGGCCCTCGCCGCGCCGCAGCTCGCGCGCCGGCTGACCCGCGCCCCCGGCCCGAACCTCCTCGCCGCCGCGGCCATGGGCGCCACCCTGCTCATCGTGGCCGACTGGGCCTCGCAGCGGCTCTTCGGCGCCGACGCGCTGCCCGTGGGGGCACTGACCGGAATGCTCGGCGGCTGCTATCTGCTGTGGCTGCTGTTCATGGAGCGCAAGGCGGGCCGGGTGTGAGCAGCGCATCGCGTACGGCTACCGCATCTCGTACGGCTACGGCATCCCGTACCTCGTACGGCCCCGGCACGGCGGAGACGACCCCTCACCACGTCACCAAGGAGACAGCACCATGAGCCGACTGACGGCCGAATCCGTCACGCTCGCCTACGACCAGCGGGTCATCGCCGAGAACCTCTCGGTCGAGATCCCCGACCGGTCGTTCACCGTCATCGTCGGCCCCAATGCCTGCGGCAAGTCGACCCTGCTGCGCGCCCTGTCCCGGATGCTCAAGCCCGCCGCCGGGTCCGTCCTGCTGGACGGCGCCGCCATCGGCTCGTACCCGGCCAAGCAGGTCGCCCGCACGCTCGGGCTGCTCCCGCAGTCCTCCGTCGCGCCCGACGGCATCACCGTCGGCGACCTCGTCGCCCGCGGCCGCTACCCCCACCAGGGCCTGCTGCGCCAGTGGTCGCGCGAGGACGAGCGGATCGTCAACGAGTCCATGGACGCCACCGGTGTCGGCCCGCTGGCCGAGCGGCACGTCGACGAGCTCTCCGGCGGACAGCGCCAGCGGGTCTGGATCGCCATGGCCCTCGCCCAGCAGACCCCGCTGCTCCTGCTGGACGAGCCCACCACCTACCTCGACATCCAGCACCAGATCGAGGTCCTCGACCTGTGCGCCCGCCTCCACGAGGAGCAGGGCCGCACCCTTGTGGCCGTCCTCCACGACCTCAACCACGCCGCGCGCTACGCCACCCACCTGATCGCCATGCGCGACGGCGAGGTCGTGGCGGAGGGGGCGCCGGGGGAGGTGGTCACCGCCGAGCTCGTGGAGCGGGTGTTCGGGCTGCGCTGCCAGGTCATCGACGACCCGGAGACGGGGACGCCGCTGGTGGTGCCCGCGGCCAGGAAGCCGCGTGCGGCGGCCGTCACCGCGCAGCCGTAGCGACGGCCGTAGCGACGGCTGTGGCGACGGCCGTGGCTGGGGTGACGGCTGCAGTGACGGCTGCGGTCAGAGCAGGGACCGCAGCCGAAGGATGTCGCGCAGGCCCGCCTGGACCCTGACCCGGCCGGCGGCCCACGCCTTCGCGAAGTTCAGCCGGCCGTCCACCAGGGCCACCAGGTCGTCGCCCGACATGGTCAGCGCGATCTCCGCCCGCCGCTCGGGCGTGCCCGGCCGCGTCTCCACGTCCTGGATGTGCCCGCCCATCAGGTGGCCGGTGAAGGTCACGTCGAGGTCGGTGATGTGGCAGCTGAGCGAGCGGTCGGGCGCGGCCGCGTCGCGGAGCTCGCCCTTCGCCCCGGCGAGGTTCTCCGCCAGTCTGTCGAGTGCGGCGCGGCACTCCTCGATCGTCGCCATCACCAGGGACGGTACCGCAGCAGGCCGCGTACGCCGCACAGGCGCCGTTCCGGGGTAGCGTCGGAGCCATGAGCGATGCGATGACTCCCGCGGATCCGCAGGCCGGTGCGGTGCAAGGGGTGGGGCGGGCGAGCGGGGCGGCCGAGGAGGTCGAGGCGGCCGAAACGGGCAAGGCGGGTGAAACGGGCGAGGCCGCGGCGCCGGGCGAGCCCGGGCCGCTGCCGCTCGGCGTCGTGCGCACCCCGACCGGCGACCCCGCCGTCGACGCACGCCTCGTCCGGCTGGCGGACGCCGACCACCTCGCCGCGAGCGGCCACCTGGAGGTGTACGAGGATGTACACCGGGGCCTGCGGGAGGCGCTGAGCGCGCTCGACCGGGACCCCGGCCCGTCCGGGGCACCCGCGGCCCCGGGCGCCCCCGCTTCGTACGACACCAGGAGCTGAACCACCCGTGGCAGTGACCCGCCCGCGACGCAGCCGACTCGACGCCGAGCTCGTGCGCCGTAAACTCGCCCGCTCCCGCGAGCACGCGAGCCAGCTCATCGCGGCGGGCCGGGTGACCGTCGGCGGCACCGTCGCGACGAAGGCGGCGACCCAGGTCGAGATCAGCGCCGCGGTCGTCGTCACCCAGGACGACAACGACCCCGACTACGTCTCCCGCGGCGGCCACAAGCTGGCCGGCGCCCTCGCCGCCTTCGTCCCGCGCGGGCTGAAGGTCGAGGGCCGCCGCGCCTTGGACGCCGGGGCGTCCACCGGCGGCTTCACCGACGTCCTGCTGCGCGCCGGTGCCGCGCACGTCGTCGCCGTCGACGTCGGCTACGGGCAGCTCGCCTGGTCGCTGCAGAGCGACGAGCGGGTCACCGTGAAGGACCGCACCAACGTCCGCGAGATGACGCTGGAGCAGATCGACGACGTCCCCGTCGACCTCGTCGTCGGCGACCTGTCGTTCATCCCGCTCGGACTCGTCCTGCCCGCGCTGGTGCGCTGCTCCGCGCCCGACGCCGACCTGGTGCTCATGGTCAAGCCGCAGTTCGAGGTCGGCAAGGAGCGCCTCGGCAGCGGCGGGGTCGTGCGCAGCACCCAGCTGCGGGCCGAGGCGGTGCGCGCGGTCGCGGCCCGCGCCGCCGAGCTGGGGCTCGGGGTGCTCGGGGTGACCGCGAGCCCGCTGCCCGGGCCCTCGGGCAACGTCGAGTACTTTCTGTGGCTGCGCGCCGGAGCGCCCGAACTGGACCCGGCGGACGTTGACCGTGCAGTGGCGGAGGGGCCGCGTTGACGACTTCAGAAGCAGGATCAGAGGCAGCAGCACAGGCAGGAACGGCATCCCGGGGGGGTTGCGGGGAGGGCGGCGGCAAGCGCACCGTCTTCCTGCTCGCGCACACGGGCCGCCCGGCGGCGATCCGCAGTGCCGAACTCGTCGTCCAGGGGCTGCTGCGCTGCGGCATCGGCGTGCGGGTCCTCGCCGAGGAGGCGGCCGACCTGCCGCTGCCGTCCGCGGTCGAGCTGGTCGAGACCGGCCCCGACCGGCCGGACGTCCTGGAGGGCTGCGAGCTCCTCGTCGTCCTCGGCGGGGACGGCACGCTGCTGCGCGGCGCGGAGTTCGCGCGGCGCTCCGGGGTGCCGATGCTGGGCGTCAACCTCGGCCGGGTCGGCTTCCTCGCCGAGGCCGAGCGGGACGACCTCGACAAGGTCGTGGACCGGGTGGTGACGCGGGCGTACGAGGTCGAGGAGCGGATGACGCTCGACGTCCTCGTGCGCACCGACGGGCACGTGGTGCACACCGACTGGGCGCTGAACGAAGCGTCCGTGGAGAAGGCCGCGCGCGAGCGGCTGCTGGAGGTCGTCACGGAGGTCGACGGGCGCCCGGTGTCGCGCTTCGGCGGCGACGGCGTGGTGTGCGCGACGCCCACCGGGTCGACGGCCTACGCGTTCTCGGCGGGCGGCCCCGTGGTGTGGCCGGAGGTGGAGGCGCTGCTGATGGTGCCGATCAGCGCGCACGCGCTGTTCGCCAAGCCGCTGGTCACCGCCCCGGACTCGGTCCTCGCGGTGGAGGTCCAGCCGCAGACTCCGAACGGGGTCCTGTGGTGCGACGGCCGGCGCACGGTGGAGCTGCCCGCGGGGGCGCGGGTGGAGGTGCGGCGGGGGGCGGTGCCGGTGCGTCTGGCGCGGCTGCACCACGCGTCCTTCACGGACCGCCTGGTGGCGAAGTTCGCCCTGCCGGTGGCGGGGTGGCGCGGGGCGCCGCACTGACGTGCCCGTGACGGGGCGGTCGTACAGCGGCGTGCTGCCGTACGACCGCCCCGCCGGGTGACGCCGGGGTGAGGCTCAGCGGTCGGCCCGGGCCACGAACTCCCGTGCTCCGGCGAGGGCCGAGTCGCGGTGGGCGCGGAACTCCTCCTCGGTGAAGACCGGCGTCCGGACGTCCGGGGAAATGCCCGTGATGTCATAGGTCGTCCGGTGGTCCCGGGCGCTCAGGAACTCCTCGTTCGGCAGGAGGAAGCTCCAGCCGTTGGGCAGCCGGCGGTCGAGGGTGTCGGAGAAGGACCCCTGGGTGTTCTCGCCGATCCGCTGCGTGGGCTGCGCACGGCCCATGAGGGCCTGCGTGAGCGTCTCGCCCGCGCTGATGGTGAGGCGGCCCGTCAGCACGGCCACGGGGCCCGTGTAGACGGGCCCGCGGTGCGGGGTGACCGTGACGGGCTGCTCGGGCGTGAACTTGCGCGGGTCGCGCGGATCGTTGCGGGCGTGCTTGAGGTACGCGAGGTACGGGCGGTCCGTCAGCCGCTCCGCCACGCGCAGGGCGAGCCGGTCGGAGCCGCCGCCGTTGAACCGCAGGTCCAGCACCAGGCCGCGCAGGGCGCCGGGGCCGCGGGTACGGGCTGCGGTGAAGATCTCGTCCAGGGCGCGGTCGACGGTGGCGCTGTCCTCCGCGTAACCGCCCTCGTCGGTGTAGCCCTGGAAGCCCGTGATGCGCAGGTAGCCCGTGCGGTCGGGCAGTTCCGCGTACGAGATGCGGCCGTTGCCCCACGTGCGCCACCGGGCCTCGGGCACGCCGACGCCCTCCTTGACGGCCGCGTCGATCCGGCGCATCTCCCCGGGGCCGGGGATCTTCGTGTCCTCGCGGTGGCCGCCGAAGCGGCCCTCCGGCTTCTCCGGGTCGGCGACGATGCCCGTGTGGCCGTCGTGCAGCGGCTCGATCATGCCCTTGAGGACCTCGAAGAGAGCCTTGTCGTCGGCAGCGGCGGCGGCCCGCGGGCGGAACCTGTCGCGGACGTCCTTCCAATCGATGCCCTTTTGTATAAAGAAGGGGTAGTTCTCGGCGTAGGTCTGCCAGAAGACGTCGAAGACGCGGAGGTTGTCGGTCTTCGCGGGAGTGTCCCGGCACTCGGCCGGCAGGGCGGGCAGGCGGTGCAGCGTACGGTGCCCGACGTTGTCGCCGAAGGCCAGCACCGCGCGGTCGCGGCCCTGTGTCCTCATCGTGATCGGCGCGTCCTTCTCCTGCCGGAAGGTGCCCGGGGACGTCGTACGGGTGGCGTCGCGGAAGCCCGGCAGGCAGCTGACGGCCGTCGTGTCGTACGTCCGCAGCCGGCGACCCCCGTCCTCCACCGAGACGACCGTGCCGTAGCCGTCCATGCGCCACGCCCCCTCCAAAGGGGCCCGGCCGGGGGCGGCGAGTGCGCTGCCGGTGGACGCAGCGGTGGTCAGGACGACGGCGGAGGCCAGGAGGAGGGCGGCCGTGCGGGAACGTGCGGTCATGGCCCGATCGTGCCCGGAAGCGGGCCGGAGCGGCCATGGAGCGATCACCCGGAACGGTGGTGGGGATTCCCCCAGGGGGGTCGGTGGGGGTGGCCGTCGCGAGGGGCCCCCGGAACCTCGTATGGTCGTATCCGTGTTGGAGGAGATGCGGATCCGGTCCTTGGGCGTCATTGACGACGCGGTCGTCGAGCTGTCGCCCGGTTTCACCGCGGTGACCGGCGAGACGGGCGCGGGCAAGACCATGGTCGTCACCAGCCTCGGTCTGCTGCTCGGCGGGCGCGCCGACCCCGCGCTGGTGCGCATGGGAGCGCGGTCCGCGGTCGTCGAGGGGCGGCTCGCCGTCGACCCCGGCTCGCCCGTGGCCCTGCGGGCGGAGGAGGCGGGCGCCGAGCTGGACGACGGCACGCTGCTCATCAGCCGCACCCTCTCCGCCGAAGGGCGCTCACGAGCGCACCTCGGCGGGCGCAGCGTGCCCGTCGGGCTCCTCGGCGAGCTCGCGGACGACCTCGTGGCCGTCCACGGGCAGACCGACCAGCAGGGGCTCCTGCGGCCCGCCCGGCAGCGCCGGGCCCTCGACCGGTACGCGGGGGACGCGGTCGCCGCGCCGCTCGCCAAGTACGCCGACGCCTACCGCCGGCTGCGCGCCGTCGCCGCCGAGCTCACCGAGCTGACCACGCGCGCGCGGGAGCGAGCCCAGGAGGCCGACCTCCTGCGGTTCGGGCTGGACGAGGTCGCCGCCGTCGAACCGCTGCCCGGCGAGGACGCCGAGCTCGCCGCCGAGGCCGAACGGCTCGGGCACGCCGAGGCCCTCGCCTCGGCCGCCACCGCCGCGCACGCCGCCCTCGCCGGGAACCCCGAGGACCCCGAGGGCATCGACGCCGCCACGCTCGTCGCGGGCGCGCACCGGGCCGTGGAGGCCGTACGGTCGCACGACCCCGCGCTCGCCGCGCTCGCCGACCGCATCGGCGAGATCGGCATCCTGCTGTCCGACGTCGCCGGGGAACTGGCCGGATACGCCTCCGACCTCGACGCCGACCCGCTGCGGCTGGCGGCCGT
>NZ_JBPQTS010000173.1:0-14748 GCF_051386455.1 Streptomyces sp. URMC 124 | reverse complement strand
CAGGTGCCGGCGGCACCGCGCGCGTCGAACTCGGAGTGCATGCGGGATGGCTCCAGTTGTCTCGGTGCTGCCGGATCCGGCAACGGCTCCGGGCGGGGCAGCCCGCCGGTGGCGCGCGGCCACGGCGCGGCTTGCGCACGGTGACGTACCGGGCGGCGCCGCACGGTGCCGCCCGGCCGCGGCCGCGGGGCGCTACGCGCTCGTCGCGACCGGCTCGCACCCTCCGTTCCACAGCGCGCCCGGCTGCGCCAGCCCGGGATCCTGGGCGAGGATCTCGGCGTGGCGGCGCTGCAGCCCGGCACCCGGCTGGATGCCCAGCTGCTCGTCCAGCCGCTTGCGCGTCAGGCGGAAGCGCTCCAGCGCCTCGCTCTGCCGCCCGGACCGGTACAGCGCCAGCATCAGCAGCTCGCAGAACCGCTCGTGCAGCGGGTGCTGCGCGACGAGTTGCTGCAGTTCGGCTATCACCTGCGTGTTGTGGCCGAGCACCAGACGGGCGCTCACCAGGTCCTCCCACGCGGTCAGCCGCCGCTCCTCGAAGAGGGTCGCGGCGCTCGCGCACCGCAGCCCCTCCCCGGCGTCGAACAGCGCCGGGCCGCGCCACAGCCGCAGACCGGTCTCCAGCAGCCTCGCCGCCCGCTCGGGGTCGGTGGTCAGCGCGGCTCCGCCGCGAGAGGCGAGGTCGAGGAATCTGTTGGCGTCGACGCACTCCGCCGGCACGTCCAGCAGATAGCCGTTCGGCACGGCGCGCAGGACCGTCGTGCGGTGCATCGGAGTGTGTGCCTCGAGTACTTTGCGCACCCTGGTGGCCTGGGCCTGCAGGGCGTTGCGGGGATTGCCGAGGGCGGAACCGCACCACAGCTCGTCGACGAGCTCCAAGTGCGATACCGCCCGGCCCGCACGGAGGGCGAGGGTCGCGAGCATGGAACGGACCTTGCTGGCCCGAATGTCGCTGCTCCTCTCCGCAACGCTGACGCGCACCGGACCGAGTATTTCAATTTGCACGAATTTCCCCCCACAGCGGTTTCCGCCGGAGATCAGAACAGGAGATTGGACAGGCTTTTCCCCCTTTCGGCGCCCAATCCTTGCAACGTGGAACAACCGGCGTCATCCATCCCCCGGCCCCTTTCCGCCCTCAACGGATGGCGGAGCCGGGCCGGCGCCTCGAACGTTCATTGAGGCACCCGCGCGCCCGGCTCAACGCGGCGTCAACACTCGGATGACGCGGGTCGCCCGCGCCGTTCCGCACCCTTGCGTAGGGGCGGTGCCCGTTCTCTTCAGGGGGTCTTCAGGAAGAGTACGCGCCACCGCCCCCGCCGCCTCCCGCGGGCGGCACCCCCGGCACGGCTCCCGGCGTCACCAGCCCCGCCTCGTACGCGGCAATGACCAGCTGGACGCGGTCCCGGGCGCACAACTTGCCCATGATGCGGCTGACATGGGTCTTTGCGGTGAGCGGGCTGAGCCCGAGCACATCGCCCACCTCGGCGTTGTTCAGGCCCCTGGCCACCAGGGTCAGCACCTGGCGCTCGCGGACCGAGAGCACCGCGAGTCCGTTGCTCACGAAGCCGGCCGGGATGTCCGCCCGCGGCGCCCTCAGCACCCGGGCGATCAGGCGCGAGGTCGGGCCGGGGGACAGCAGCGCCTCGCCGGCGGCGATGGTCCGGATCGCCTCCAGCAGCGCGGCCGGGCGCGTGTCCTTCACCAGGAAGCCCGAGGCGCCCGCCCGCAACGCGTCGATGACGTACTCGTCGGTGTCGTACGTCGTCAGGACGAGCACTTTCACGCCGGCCATGTCCTCGTCGGCCGCGATCCTCTGGGTCGCCTCGATGCCGTCCAGGTCCGGCATCCGGATGTCCATCACCACCAGGTCGGCGCGGGCGCTGCGGGCCAGCTCGACGGCCTGCCGGCCCGTGCCCGCCTCGCCCACGACCTCCATGTCGGGGGCGGTGTCCACCAGCATCGCGAACGCGGAGCGGACGAGCCGCTGGTCGTCGGCGAGCAGGACCCGGATCGGCTGCTGCGCGTTCATCGGCCGCCCCTCCCCCCGGGGGAGCGCGGTGCGGCCGGAGTGGGTACTGCTCTCATCGGAGTCATCCTTCGGGGTGGGAAACCGCCCCGCGCCCCGCGGCGCGGGCCGTTCGCTGATGCGGGACAAGGAGTTCGGCAGCACGGTCACGGGCGCACTCACCGCAGGGCGGTCCCGTCCGCCGGTGCCGACGGCAGGACCGCGGTGACCGCGAACCCCGCGCCGCCGGTGCGCGGCCCGGCCTGCAGCCCGCCGCCGACGCTGCGGGCCCGCTCGCGCATGCCGACGATGCCGTAACCGCCGGTGCCGTTCGGCTCGTTCCCCGGCACCGGCTCGCGCGCGGGCGCCCCCGAGCCGCCGTCGTCGAGCACGGTGACCCGCAGGGCGCCGTCGGCCTCGCTGCGCGCCACCGTCACCCAGACGCGGACCGCGGGCCCGCCGTGGCGGACCGCGTTGGTGAGCGCTTCCTGCACGATACGGTACGCAGCGGCGCCGACTGCCGGTGCCAGGACGGCCGTTGCGGCGGCATCCGGTGAGGCGCCCGGACGCGACCCGTTGACCGCCGTCGTCCCGCCCTGCGGCTCCGGCCCCATGTGCACCTGCAGGCTCACCCGGGCCCCGGCCGCCTCCGCCGCCCGCGCCAGGTCGGGCAGTCCGTCGAGGCCCGGCAGGGGCCCGTAGCCCGCGGAATCGTTACCGCGGAGCACCTCCAGCGTCCCGCGCAGCTCCGCCCTGGCGTCCCGGCACGTGTCGGCGATCCCGTCCAGCGCCTTGGCCAGGGCCGTACGGTCCAGCCGCTCGGGATCGGCGACCAGGACGTGGGCCGCGACCGCCGTCTGCACCCCGATCAGGGTGATGCTGTGGGCCAGCAGGTCGTGGAGGTCGCGCGCGATGTGTACGCGCTCCTCCGCGACCCTGCGCGCCGCCTCGCGCTCGCGCGTCGCCTCGGCGCGCTCCGCGCGCTCCATGATGGCCCCGACGTAATTGCGGTGCAGGCGCACCGCCTCGCCGATCAGGACGACGTCGGCGATCCAGCCGGCGCTCACCAGCGTCGGCACGATCTCGTGCCCCTTGCCGAACGCCAGCAGGACGGCCGTGGCCACGCCGAAGATGCCGCCGAGGGTGAGGAAGCTGCGCTTGGGCGGGCCGACGACGGCGAGCGTGCACAAGGCCACCAGGCCCGCCGGGAGCACCGCGGTGCGGGGGTAACCCAGTGCGTAGAACGGGCCGTTCATACAGGCAACGGCCAGCACCGTGAGCCACGGCGCCTGGCGCCGCGCCGTCAGGACGAGCGCGGCGCCGGTCAGGAGCGCCCAGCCCGGGAGGTCCGGTGACCGCCGCGTGGTGACCAGGAAGAGCACGCTCTGCACGGCGAGCACCGCCAGCGCGATTCCGAAGTCCTGCAGCAGGACACTGCGTCGTACCGCCGCGTGCCGCGGCAGCAGCAGACGCGCGATCATGGGGGCAACCGGGTCCCGGGACGGCATCACGCTTCCATCGAACCCCGGGAGAGCTTCCCGGGCCACCACATCCACCTCTTCAGCAACAGGCTTGCAGAGGTGACCAGATAGGTACGGACCAGGAAGGTGTCCAGCAGCACGCCGACCGCGATGATGAAGCCCATCTCGACCAGCGCCACCAGCGGCAGCGTCGCCAGCACGGCGAAGGTGGCCGCCAGCACGATGCCCGCGGAGGTGATGACCCCGCCCGTGGTGCGCAGCGCGGTGAGCGCCGCCTCCGAGGAGTCCGCGCCCCTCAGCCGTTCCTCACGGGCCCGGTGCATCAGGAAGATGCCGTAGTCGACGCCCAGCGCGACGAGGAAGACGAACGTCAGCAGCGGCAGGCTGGGGTCGAGGCCCTTGTAGCCGAGGGCCGGGCCGAAGACCAGGCCGCTGAGCCCCATCGCCGCGCCCCAGGAGGCGATCACGGCGAGGACGAGCACCAAGGACGCCACGAGGCTGCGCAGCAGGGCGATCAGGACGAGCAGCACCGCGATCAGCACCAGCGGGATCACCTTGACCCGGTCGTCCGCGTTGGTCGTCGCGAGGTCCATCTGCTGGGCGGTGGGCCCGCCGACGATCGCCTGCGCTCCCGGCACGTCGTGCACCGCGCCGCGCAGGGCGGTGATGGTCTTCTTCTCGCCGTCCGACTCGGGCTTGGCCACGGAGAACACCTGCAGCTCGGTGCGGTCCTCACCGCTGCGGCCCGGCTGCACCGCGGCGACGCCCTTCGTCGCCTTGACGCGCTTCTCCACCTCGCCCGCCTGTTCGGTACGCGTCACGACGGTGATCGGCAGGCTGCTGGAGTCGGGGAAGGCGTCGGCGAGCGTGCGCATCGCGGCGACCGAGTCGGGCTTCTTGAGGAAGGCGTCCTCCTGCTTCAGCGTGCCCGGCAGCTTCACGGCGCCGACCGACAGGGCCGCCAGCGCCGCGACACCGCACAGCAGCACCAGGCCCGGGCGGCGGCCCGCGGAGTTGCCCATCGCCGCGAACAGCGAACGCCGGTGCACGGGCTCCGTACCGTAGGCCGGCACGATCGGCCAGAAGACGCGGCGGCCCAGCAGGACCAGCACCGCCGGCAGCAGCGTCAGCATGGCCGCCAGCGCGCAGAAGACCCCCACCGCGCCGACCGGCCCGAGGCCGCTGCTGCTGTTGAGGTCCGCCGCCATCAGGCACATCAGGCCCGCGACGACGGTTCCGGAGGAGGCGAGGACGGCCGGGCCGCAGCCGCGGATCGCGGACGCCATCGCGTCGTACGGCTGCTCGGTGTGGCGCAGCTCCTCGCGGTAGCGGGCCACCAGCAGCAGCGCGTAGTCCGTGCCCGCGCCGAAGATGAGCACGGTCATCACCGACGTGCTCATCGTCGTCACCGTGAGGTCGAAGGCCTTGATCAGCCCGTACACGCCCGCCATGGCCGCCGAGGCCGCGACCCCGACCACGCAGAGCGGGACCAGCCACAGGAAGGGGCTGCGGTAGATCAGGATGAGCAGGACGGCGACGACGCCCGCGGTGCCCAGCAGCAGGGTGCTGTCGATGGACTGGAAGACCTCGTTCTGATCGGAGGCGAGGGCCACCTGCCCGCCGAGCTCGGCCTTCAGGCCCTCGGGCTTGTCCTGCTTGACGATGTCCCGGATCCCGTCGACCGCCTTGCCCTGCGCGGCCGCGTCCGCCAGCCCGGTCACCGACAGCGCCGTCATCGTCGTGGCGCCGTCCTTGGAGACGACCGTGGGCGGCTCGCTCCCGCCCCGCAGTTCGTAGCGCCCCGCGATCCGCTTGATCTGCGCCTGCGCGGCCTTGCGGTCGCCCTCGGAGAGGCCGCCGTCGCGGTGGTACACGAGGATGGCGTCCGAGGTGTTGCCGCCCGGCAGCTTCTGCAGCAAGTGCTCGACCCTGGTGGACTCGGCGCTGGCCGGCAGGTAGTCCACCGGCCGGTCGCGCGCCGCGCCGCTGAGCTTCTCGGCGAAGGGCGCCGTGACCGCGAGCACCACGATCCACAGGGCGATCACCGCCCACGGCAGGGCGCGGCGCCTCGACCTCCCTTCGCGTGCCGGTCGCAGCCGGCCTTCCTTCCGCTGCGTTTCCGCCGCCGGAGTCATGTCTCCCGCCGCCTCCTCCGAGCCGAAATCCAGTGACCCTCCCAGGATTCCGGCGCGAAGCGCCCGGCACGTCGGCCCGGAGAGCGAAGCGGAAGCTAATCCGCCGGGTGCAACGGGGCAGTTGGTACTCCCGCGGGAGTAACGCGGCCGGGCCGGGGCGGGAGCGGCCGGGTGCGGACATTCGGTGACGGGAGCGGACGCTCGGTGTCATCCCGTACTCCGCTGGTAGGAGGGCCGGATCCGTCCCCCGGGACGACGACGGATGCGGGGGCACCGAGGCATGGTGGAGGTATGAAGGGCAGGGAGCGCAGGGCGCACACGAAGGGCCGCGGGCCCGGGCGGCGACGGAGAGCGGTGTGAGCGCGCTCCTGCTCCCGGTGCTGCTCTGCCTGGTCTCGGCGGTGGCGTACGCGGGCGCGGCCGTCGTGCAGGAACGGGTCGCGGCCACGGCGCCCGGCGGGCCCTGCGGGCCCCTGCGCCGGCCGGGCTGGTGGGGCGCGGTCGCCCTGACCGGGCTCGGCGCGGGGCTGCACGTGGTGGCGCTCGCCTACGGGCCGCTGAGCCTCGTCCAGCCCCTCGGGGCGCTCACGATCGTCTTCGCGCTGCCCATGGCGGCCCTCGCCGCCCGCAGACCCGTGGGCGCGGCGGGGTGGCGCGGCGCGCTGCTGGCCACCGCCGGGCTCGCCGGCCTCCTGACCCTGACCGGCCCGCCGCACGCCGAGTCCCTCGACGCCGGCCGGCGGCCCGGCCTCGCCGCCCTGGCACTCGCCGCAGCGGCCGTCCTCGCGCTGGGCGCGCGCTGGGCGCGGCGGGCCGTCGTACGCGGAGTGGTCCTGGCCGCGGCCGCCGGCACCGCGTACGGCATGGCCTCCGTGCTCACCAAGGCCGCAGCGCAGGACTGGACCTCGCACGCGACGGACTTCCTCGCCTTCACGGTGCCGGCCACCGTGGTCCTCGCCGCGGCCGGCATGCTCCTGTCCCAGGCCTCCTACCGCGGGGCGGGGCTGGCGGCGCCGCTCGCGACGGTGACCACCGTGAACCCCGTGGTGGCGGCTGCCGTCGGGACGGCGGTGCTGGGAGAAACGTTCCGTTACGGGGTGGCGGGCGGCCTCCTGGCCGTCCTCGCCGGCGCGGTCGCCACGGCGGGAGTCATCACCTTGAGCCGCCTCACCCCGGACCGCGCCGACGCCCGCGCGTCCGCCGGCACCCCCGCGATCCCGGGCGCCCGCCGAAGACTCACCCATGCCGCGGCGGACCGGGAGTAACGGGCCCGGGCCCGGGCCCGATCACCCTGCCGCCGGGGTTGCACGCCGCGGCCCTGACCAGTCGGCCCGGCCCGACGGCGCCGTACCGAAGGGGAGCCGTGGCGGCAGCCCCCGGGGGTGCCCGAAACTCTCTTCCGCCGCGGCGGTGATCAGTTGGGACGGTGCGTCCCGGCGGTGCCGCGCCGAGGGCGCCCCGGTGCCGCGGAGCCGTACACGTGAGCACCCCGTTCGTGACCGCGCTCCGGGAGGAGGTATGGCCGTGGCGCGGGAAGCGCGACACGATGGGGCCCGTCCGGCCCGCCCCCTCCGGAGGAGCCCCGTGGACTTCGACGTCGTCGTGGAGATCCCGCAAGGCAGCCGCAACAAGTACGAGATGGACCACGAGCTCGGCCGCATCCGCCTGGACCGGCTGCTGTTCACCTCGACCCGCTATCCCGCCGACTACGGCTACATCGAGCGGACCCTCGGTGCCGACGGCGAACCGCTCGACGCCCTCGTCCTCGCGGGCGAGCCGACCTTCCCGGGGATCGTCATCAGGTGCCGCGCCATCGGGATGTTCCGCATGCGCGACGAGAAGGGCGAGGACGACAAGGTGTTGTGCGTCCCGTCGGGCGACCCCCGCCACGAGCACATGAGGGACCTGCGCCACCTGCCCGAGTTCGACCGCCTGGAGATCCAGCACTTCTTCGAGGTGTACAAGGAGCTCGAACCCGGCAAGTCCGTGGACGAGGGCGCCCGCTGGGCGGACCGCACCGCCGCCGAGGCGGAGATCTCCGCCTCCTACGAGCGGGCCGCGGCGACCCGCGCCGGGCACGGGCGGGAGCACCAGGCGCCCCCCTCCCCGCGCCCGTCGCCGCCGCCCGTGCCGTAGGACCGCCGCGCCGCGTACCCCGCGTGCTCAGGCCTCCCGCAGCAGCGCGGCGAGGTCCCCGTCCACATCGAGGTGGCCGCCCTCGCTGCCGGCCGGTACGAGCGCGTAGGAGCGTGCGAGGAAGCGCCGCAGCTCGGAGGTGTCGATCTGCACCATGGCCACGCCCTCCACGGCGTGGAACTCCAGCACCGTGCGGTCCGGTCCGCACGGCCACACGTGGACGTCGCCGCCCCCGGTCGGTGCGATCAGGCCGCAGGCGAGCGTCTCGCGGGCGAAGACCCATTCCACGTCGGCCCCGTCGAGGGAGGCCACGGGCGGGAAGGCGATGTGGACGGCGAAGGGATCGGAGGGTACGTAGCGCAGCTGTGCGGGGACGGCGCGGTCCTGCGGGGCCGACACAATGAGCCGTGCCTGGACAGCCTGGTCGATGACAGTGGACAACGCGTGCTCCCTCGCGATCGCTGTGATGTGGTGCGGGTCCTTGCGGTGGTACGGGGTGGTGCGGGGTCCTGATGCGGTGCTGCCGTGGCGGGCGTGCCCGCCGCCGGCGGATCCGGGAGGGGTCCGCCGTCCGGAGAGACGCCGTCTGGAGAGACGGCGGTTCGATCGCTGCAGTGCACATGATTCAAGCGTGACCTGCATCACGATCCTTTGATTGGAAAAGACATAAGCCGTCTCAGCCATGAAATCGCTGCCCGAACACCACTCTGATCACCTCTGCACCGGCAGCACCGCCAGTACCTCCCACCCCCCGCCCGGGACCGGCCCGGCCGTCAGGGACCCGCCGATCGCGTCCGCCCGCTCGCTCAGCCCGACCAGCCCGAGGCCCCCGGTGTCCTCGGGCGCGTGCGGCGCCGGCCGCCCCGCGGGGCCGTCGTCGCGCACGGACACGAGCAGGCGCCGCTCCGCCCCGCGCAGCGTCACGCGCACGGCCGACGCCCCGGGACTGTGCTTGGCCACGTTGGCCAGCCCTTCGGCGACGATCCGGTGGACGGAGGCGGCCAGCTCCGGGGCCAGCCCGGAGCCGAAGCGGGGGTCGACGTGGAGGTCGACCCGCACGGCGCCCGGCCCCGTCCGGCGGAAGTCGTCGACCAGTGCGCTCACCCCGTCCAGTCCGGGCAGCGGAGCGCGCGGGGCCGCGTCCCCGTCGTCGTGGTGCAGGACGCGCAGCAGCCGCCGGGACGAGGTCAGCGCCTCGTCGCCCGCGGCCTGGATGTCCCGCAGCGACGCGGCGACCCGCTCGTCCTCGGCGACGGTTCCGGTGGCCTTGGCCAGCAGCGTCATCGCGGCGACGTGGTGGGAGACGAAGTCGTGCAGCTCGCCCGCCAGCTCCAGGCGCTCGGCCTCGCGGGCGGCGGCCACGGCCCGGGCGCGTTCGGCGTCCCGGTAGCGCAGGCACAGGCCCGCCGAGGCGACGACGGCGACGACCAGGGCGTAGACGACGACGGCGGCGCCGGGCGCGCCGGTGTCGCGCACGGGCGCCACCAGGACCCCGGCGGCCAGCGCGACGCCCGCCGGCACGGCGGCCCGCACCGGCACCCGCCACGCGACCAGGGCGAGCAGCACCAGCAGGGCCGCGCTCTCCGTCACTCCCCAGGCGGGCAGGCGCTCGCCCGCGGCCATCAGGTAGCCGGTCGCCGCCCAGGACACCGCGACCGCGGCCGCGGCCCGCGCGGCGAGCGGGGCCCAGGGCAGCAGGCACAGGGCCACCAGCAGCCCCGCGGTCCACACCACGAGGTGGGCGTGGTGGCCGCAGGCCTGCCCGGGAAAGACGGCTCCGCGCGCCAGCAGACGGCCCTCCAGCAGCCACAGGCCGCACAGGCCGCACAGGCCGGCCAGCAGCCGGCCGAGCCGGCGGCGCCGGGCGGCCCGGAGGGCGGTCCGGGAGGCGCTCCAGGGGGCGCTCCGGGCAGGGACGGACGGCAGGGATGTCGGCGTCATGCGCTTCACGCTAGGCGCGCGCCCGGGGGCGGCGGATCGCCCGTCCAGCCACTCCGCCCCGGCCAAAAGGATGAACGTTGGACGTTTGAACCCTCACCGACGCCAGGTCCTCCGGCCTGGGTGCCGGAACCTCCGTCCGGCCCCGGTGAACCCGAGCCGTACAGCTGCTAGCTTGCCCGGTCATGAGACGGACGCTGACGACGTTACGCACCCTCGGCGCGGCCCTGTGCGGCGCCGCACTCGCCCTCGCGGGCACCACGATCGCACCCGCGGGCACCGCACTCGCACCCCCGCCCGCCCACGCGGACGGCAGGCCCACCAGCCCGGCCTGGGACGGCCGGGACAGTGGCAGCGACGCCCGCTTCCGGGGGCTCGCGGCGGTCAGCCGCTCCACGGCGTGGGCCGCCGGCACGAAGGGGACGGTCCTGCTCACCCGCGACGGCGGACGCAGCTGGCGAAACGTCTCGCCGCCCGGCGCGGGCACCCTGGAGTTCCGCGACGTGGAGGCGTTCGACGCCCGCCGGGCCGTGGTCCTGGCCATCGGCGAGGGCGAGGCGTCCAGGGTCTTCCGCACCGACGACGGCGGCCGCACCTGGACGGAGACCTTCCGCAACACCGACCCGAAGGCCTTCTACGACTGCCTGACCTTCTTCGACCCGCGCCACGGCATCGCCCTCGGCGACCCCGTGGACGGCCGCTTCCGCATCCTCGCGACCGGCGACGGCGGCCGCAGCTGGAGCGTCCTGCCCGCCCGCGGCATGCCGGCCGCGCTGCCCGGCGAGGCCGCCTTCGCGGCGAGCGGCCAGTGCGTGGTGAGCTCCGGCCGGCACGACGCCTGGATCGCCACCGGCGGCGCCGCGTCCTCGCGCGTCCTGCACTCCGCCGACCGCGGCCGCACCTGGACCGTCACCGGCACGCCCGTCCCGGCCGGCGATCCCGCGCGCGGCGTCTTCGGCCTGGCCTTCCGCGACCGCACGCACGGCCTGGCCGTCGGCGGCGACTACCGCGCCGGGCAGCCCTCGCAGCGGGCCGCGGCCGTCAGCGGCGACGGCGGTACGACGTGGGCGGCGGCCTCCCGCCCGCCCGGTTCCTACCGCTCCGGCGTCGCCTGGCTGCCGCACAGCCGCACCACGGCGCTCGCGGTCGGCCCGGCGGGCAGCGACCTCACGACGGACGGGGGCCGCACCTGGCGCGCCTTCGACACCGGCTCCTACGACACGGTGGACTGCGCGCCGGACGGCGGCTGCTGGGCGGCGGGGGAGAAGGGGCGCATCGCCCGGCTGACCGGCCGGTAGCCGCGCCGGGCAGGCACACCCGGGGCGGCGGCAGCCGCGTTCAGGACGGCAGCTCCTGCCGGTAGGACTCCAGGGCAGGGGCTGTCTTCGTCGGGATGAACTCGGTGATCGAGTACTCGCACACGCCCGCCACGGTGAACGGGTCGCTCCGCGTGATCTCCTCGATCTTCGCCCGGTCCTCGCCCACGGCGAGGATGACACCGCCGTCCCGGGGCACCTTCCGGCCGGAGGCGATGAAGACGCCGGACGCGTAGTGCGCGTCCAGCCAGGCCACGTGCTCGGCGAGCGCGGCGTCGATGCGCTCGATCGGCGCGATGTAGGTCAGCTCCAGTACGAACATGATCGCCAGGCTACGCGCCGGGTAGCGTGGGCCCACTATGAGCATGGCAGAGGTAACCGACGTACCGCCCGGCTGGCCCACGACCGAGGCGGAAGCGACCGCACTGCAGAACGAGTTGCGGGGCCGCACCGTCCTGGACGAACCGGGCCCGCCGCCCGGCGAGCCGCTCGTGGCCGTCGGCGTCGACGTGGCCTACGACGACGAGCGGGACGTCGTCGTGGCCGCCGCCGTCGCCCTGGACACCGCCACCATGAGCGTCGTGGACGAGGCGACGGCCGTCGGGCGGGTCGCCTTCCCGTACGTCCCCGGGCTGCTGGCCTTCCGCGAGATCCCCACCGTGCTCGCCGCCCTCGAACGCCTCGCCGTCACCCCCGGCCTGGTCGTCTGCGACGGCTACGGCCTCGCCCACCCCCGCCGCTTCGGCCTCGCCAGCCACCTCGGCGTCGTGACGGGCCTGCCCACCATCGGCGTCGCCAAGAACCCCTTCACCTTCCGCTACGACGCCCCCGGACCGTGCCGCGGCGACACCTCGCCCCTCCTCGACGGCGACGAGGAGGTCGGCCGCGCGTTGCGCACCCGGCCCGGCGTCAAACCGGTCTTCGTCTCCGTCGGCCACCGCACGAGCCTCGCCAACGCCACCGCCCACACCCTCGCCCTGGCACCCGGCTTCCGCCTCCCGGAGACGACACGGGCGGCGGACGGGCTGTGCCGGCGGGCGCTGAAGGGGCTGGTCGCGGGCTGACCGGCGGTCACCTGCCGGGCCGGGCGGCCCCCTGGCGGGGCACGGCACCGCCATACTGGCTCCCGCCCCCTCCCGAGGCCCGGCCCGGGCCGTATCGCGCCGGAAAGGCGGTCTCCATGGATCTGCCCGTGCCCCTGTCCGGGGTCGTTCCGCCGCTCTGCACACCGCTGACCCCGTCCGGCGAGGTCGACACCCGCTCGCTGGGCTCGCTCGTGGAACACGTCCTCGGCGCCGGTGCCCACGCCGTCTTCGTGCTCGGCTCCAGCGGGGAGACGGCCCACCTGGACGACGCCCGGCGCCGCACGGCACTGCGGGCGGCCGTCGACGCCGTCGCCGGGCGGGTGCCCGTCCTTGCCGGCGTGGTCGACATGAGCACCGCACGCGTCCTGGACCACGCCCGGGCCGCCGCGGCGCTCGGCGCGGACGCGCTCGTCGCCACCGCCCCCTTCTACGCCGCCACCCACCCGGGGGAGGTCCGTGACCACTTCCGCCGCGTCCGCGACGGCGCCGGGCTGCCGCTCGTGGCGTACGACATCCCCTCGTCCGTGCCCACCCGCCTGGACGCGGGCATCCTCCTTCCCCTCGCCGAGGACGGGACCCTGGCCGGGCTCAAGGACAGCAGCGGCGACCTCGGCGCGCTGCGCCGGCTCCTCGTCGAGCTGCGGCGGCACGGCCGGGCCGGGTCCTTCTCCGTGCTGACGGGCTCCGAACTGGCGGTCGACGGGGCCCTGCTGGCGGGCGCTCACGGTGTCGTGCCGGGGCTGGGCAACGTGGACCCGGCCGGGTACGTACGGCTGTACGGGCACGCCCGTGCGGGCCGCTGGGCCGAGGCGGCCGCCGAACAGGACCGGCTCGCCGCCCTGTTCGCGCTCACCGGGGCGGGCGACCTCACCGGCATGAGCACGGGCGCCTCCGCGCTGGGCGGCTTCAAGGCCGCCCTGCACCTGCTGGGGGTCATCGGCTGTCCGGCGACGGCCGCGCCGCAGCGTCCCCTGTCCGGCGCGGCCGTGGAGGCCGTGCGGCACCACCTGGCGGAGGCCGGGCTGCTGTGATCCCGGGAGATGTCACACCCGCGGGCTAGCGTGTACGGGCAAGAAGAACGCAAGAGGAACACAGGAACAGCGGCGCACGCGCGCACCCGGAGGCATCCCATGACCTTGTCCGCACCGCTCAAGGCCCGCGCGAAGGTAAGGGAATTCGCGCTCTCGCTGCCCGGCGCCGTCGAGGAGTTCCCCTGGGAGGAGGATGCCGTCGTCAAGGTCAACAAGAAGATCTTCGTCTTCCTCGGCTCCGAGGCGAACACCGATTCGCCCGGCATCTCGGTCAAGCTCAAGGACGAGGAGGTGCACGGCCACGCCATGGCCGTCGACGGTGCGGCGCCCACGGGCTACGGCCTCGGGCGGCACGGCTGGGTGTCGATCCCGCTCACCGGGGAGAGCGCTCCGGCGGAGGTGCTGTGCGACTGGGTGGAGGAGAGCTACCGGACCATCGCTCCGAAGCGGCTCGTCGCGGAGCTGGACGCGGGCTGAGCCGGCGGGGGCGATGTGACGCTCCGGCCGGGAGCCGAGGTCTTGTGAAAACTGGAACCTGTTCTTAGCATCACGAGTGTTACAGCAGTTGTGTCACAGAGGCCGTGCCGCAGAGGCCCTGTCACCGAGGCCGGGTCACAGAGCCAGCAAAGCCACAGGGGGTCCGGATGACCGGGACAGCCGGCGGTCCGCTCGACGGCGTGCGCGTCGTCGAGCTCGCGGGAATCGGGCCCGGCCCGTTCGCCGCCATGCTCCTGGCCGACCTCGGCGCCGACGTCGTGCGCGTCGACCGGCCCGGCGGCCCGGGCCTGCACATCGCCCCGTCGCGCGACGTCACCAACCGCAACAAACGCTCGGTGACGGCCGACCTGAAGACCGCCGACGGCCGCCGGGCGGTCCTCGACCTCGCCGCCCGGGCCGACGTGCTGATCGAGGGCTACCGGCCCGGCGTCGCCGAGCGGCTCGGCGTCGGCCCCGACGCCTGCCTGGCCCGCAACCCCCGCCTCGTCTACGGGCGGATGACCGGCTGGGGCCAGCACGGCCCCCTCGCCGACACCGCCGGTCACGACATCGCGTACATCGCCGTCACCGGAGCCCTCGGCCTGTCCGGCCCGGCCGACGGGCCGCCCGCCTTCCCCGCCAACCTCCTCGGCGACTTCGGCGGCGGCGCGCTCTACCTGGTGGTCGGCGTCCTCGCCGCCCTCCACCACGCCCGCGCCGCCGGCACCGGGCAGGTCGTCGACGCGGCCATCGTCGACGGCACCTCCCACCTCACCGCGCTCCTGCACGGCATGCTCGCCGCCGGCGCCTGGCAGGACCGCCGCGAGGCCAACTTCTTCGACGGCGGATCGCCGTTCTACGGCACCTACGAGGCGGCCGACGGCGGCCACATGGCGGTCGGCGCCCTCGAACAGCGCTTCTACACGGAGTTCATGGAGCTCCTCGGCCTCGCCGAGCTCGCACCCGCCCGCGACGACCCGGCCCGCTGGGGCGAGCTGCGCGCCGCCGTCGCCGCCCGCTTCCGCACGCGCACCCGCGCCGAGTGGACGGCCGTCTTCGACGGCTCGGACGCCTGCGTCGCCCCCGTCCTCTCCCTGCGCGAGGCCCCCGCCCACCCGCACCTCGCCGCCCGCGGCACCTTCGTGGA
>NZ_JBPQTS010000172.1:0-14780 GCF_051386455.1 Streptomyces sp. URMC 124 | reverse complement strand
CTCCCCGCCCACTCGCCCCGAGGTGAACAGTCATGCCCGAGCACGTCCTGGTCGTCGGCAGCGGCCTAGACCTCCCCACCCGCGTCCGCCGAGCCCTGCCCGGCACGCAGACCACGGTCATCCTGCGCCTGGACTACATCCCGAGGCTCCGCGAGACGACCGAGCACACGCGGGTCATCGGGGTCCGCCCCGACGCGCCGGACGCCGAATGGACCGCGCTCGCCGAGGCCGTGCACGCCCTCCATCCGTTCACCCGGATCGTGGCCTTCGGCGAACGCGACCAGGACAAGTGCGCGGTCATCGGCCAGGCGCTGGGCCTCGCCGCGCATTCACCGCAGACCACCGCCTGGGTGTACGACAAGCAGGCCATGCGCGACCGGCTGCGCGAGGCCGGTGTCGACTCCACCGCCTCCGCCCTGGTCTCCGGCCCCGACGAGCTGCGGACGTTCCTGGCCGCGCACGGCACTCCCTGCATCGTGAAGCCGGTCAGCGGCTCCTTCAGCAAGGGCATATCCCTGCTCCGCGAGGAGGGCGACGCGGATGCCGCCTACGCCCGGGCCGGCGGGGAATCCGGGGACTTCCCCGGCGCCGGGGTCCTGGTGGAGCAGTTCCACGAGGGCCCGCAGTTCAGCGTCGAGGCGTTCTCGGAGGCGGGCGACCACCAGATCGTCGCGATCACCCGCAAGTACTCGGACCCGCTGACCTTCGTCGAGCTGGGCCACGTGACGCCCGCGGAGCTCACCCCGGAGCGGCAGGAGGAGGTCCACGCCTACGTGGAGCGGGTGCTGGACGCCCTGGGCATCGAGTCCGGAGCCACGCACACCGAGGTCGTCGTCGGCGAGGCCGGACCGCGGGTGATCGAGACGCACGTGCGCATGGGCGGCGACGAGATCCCGGCCCTGGCCCGCGACGTGACCGGGGTCGACATCGCCGAGTGCCTCGTACGGCACACGGTCGGCGAGAAGGTGCTCCCCGGGATCCGCGCCACGCTCGCCGAGCCGCGCGCCCCGCGGAGCTCGGCGATCTGGTACGCCGCCCTGCCCGCCACGGGCGTGCTCGCGGAGACCACCGGGCTCGAAGAGGCCCGCAGCACGCCCGGCGTCACCGAGGTGAAACTACTGGCCCGGGCGGACTCCGTCATCGGGACCCTGGAGTCCTCCGAGTCGCGGGTCGCCTACGCCCGTGCGCTCGCGCCGACCAATGACGAGGCGCTGTCCGCCGCCCGGGAGGCGATGAGCCGCCTGAGCTTCCACCTGCGGGTACGGGCCGCGGACAAGGGGGCGCTGTGATGCCGTCCCCACCGCCGCAGTCCCCACCGCCGCAGACCGCCCCCGGACGACCCGGCCGCATCACTTTGGCCGACTTCCGTGCCGCCGCCCGCGAACTGCTGCCCGCCGCCGCCTTCGACTATCTGGAGGGCGGCGCGGCGGACGAGCGGACGGTGCGGTGGAACGCCGAGGCGTACGAGCGGCTGGCCCTGCTGCCCCGGGTCCTCGCCGGCCTGCCGGGCGTGGACATGCGCTGCACGCTCTACGGCACGGAGCTCTCGTCGCCGGTGCTGCTGGCCCCGACCGCCGCGCACGGGCTGTTCCACCCCGAGGCGGAAGCGGCCACCGTACGCGGCGCCGCGGCCGCGGGGGCGCTCACCACCGTGAGCACCTTCTCCACCCTGACGCTCGAGGAGATCGGGGCCGCGGCCACCGGGCCGTGGTGGTTCCAGCTGTACGTGCAAAGGGACCGGGCCCTCACGGAGGACCTGGTGCACCGGGCCCGCGCGGCCGGGGCCCGGGCCTGCGTCGTCACCGTCGACACCCCGGTGACCGGCCTGCGGGAGAGGGACCTGCGCAACGGGTTCGCGCTCCCCTCCCACGGGGCACCCGTGAATCTGGCCGGTGCCGCCGCCGGCTCCGGCCCGGACGCCGCCGCACCGGCGAACCCGGGCATCCACGACCCGCGGATCGACCCGGCGGTCGGCTGGTCCGACCTCGAATGGCTGCGTACGGTGTCCGGGCTGCCGGTCCTGGCGAAGGGCATCGTGCGCCCCGACGACGCCCGCCGGGCGGCCGAAGCCGGCATCGGGGTCTGGATGTCCAACCACGGGGGCCGCAACCTGGACACGGCGGTCGCCCCCCTCACCACGCTGCCCGCCGTCGCCGAGGCGGTGGCGGGCCGCGTACCGGTCCTCATCGACGGGGGCGTCCGCCGCGGCACCGACGTGGTGAAGGCACTGGCGCTCGGCGCGGACGCCGTGGCGATCGGACGCCCGTACGTGTGGGGCCTGGCCGCCGACGGCGCCGAGGGAGTCCGCGCGACCCTCCGCGCGCTGCACCGCGAGACGGAACTCGCCCTCACCCTGCTGGGCGCCCCGAACCCGGCCTCCCTGACCCCGGACCTCGTGGGCCCGGCCTGGCGATCCCCACAGTAAGGACACAAAGGCACCACCGCGTTCCCCGCCGATCCTCCGTCAACTCCCCCTTGCTGCCGCTAGATTCGTGACCGACGATCCGCAGCGCCATTCCCAGGGCGGAGGCCGACCCGGTGACCCAGTTGATCAGGTTCCGTACGGAGGACGGCGTGGAAGCCGTCGTCGAGGTGGCCGAGGACGAGCCGGGGATCGTCGCCGTCTCGCGTCTCGGGGACGCGATCGCCGACGCGACCGGGTCCCTGGAGGAGGGCCTGGACCGCATCCGGAGCGTCGCACAGACGACGCTCAACCGGCTGATCGCCCTCCCCCGGCCCCCGCAGGAGGTCACCGTCGAGTTCGGGGTGCGCTTCAACGCGGCGGCCGGTGCGGTCATCGCGAAGACGGAGGCGGAGGGGCACCTCAAGGTGGCCATGGTGTGGCGCCGCGAAGCGGGCGACGCTCGGCCGACGGGCGAGTCCGGGCCCTGACGTCACTGCGGTCTGCTGAATTCCCGCTGCCACTCCTAGACTTGACCGCGTAGCGGGACGGGACGGGCGTGACGCCGGGGGGAGGCGATCGCTGTGGGGCCGCATCGAGGGCAGGTACGCGTCCTTTCACCGGCCGGCGGCGTGTGGGGGGCCGGATTCCTGGTGGCCCCGGGCATCGCCGGGGAGGACGCTGGACGGAGCTCCGGAAGCGCTTCTCTTCACGTGATGACCTGCGCCCATGTCGTCACCGACCTCGTAGGGGGGCCGTCGCGGGAACTGGCCGTCGACTTCCCCGGCCGGAACTGGTCGGCGTCGGCCCGTCCCCTGCCCGACGGCTGGTCGCCTCCGCCGCCGCTCGGCCGGACGCCCGGCGGCCCGGCCCCCTCCGGCGACCCTCCGCCCGACGCGGACGCCGGGGCAGGCGCCGATCTCGCCATCCTCGCCCTCGCCCCGGGGCACCCCCGTCTCCCACGGGACTGCGGCCCGCTCCGGCTCGCTCCGTGCGGCAGGCCGGACGGCCGGACGGTGTCCGTCATCGGGTACCCGCACCACGCACCGGCCGGTCTCATCGCGACCGCCCGTCTCACGGGCGGCGGCGGGCCGTGCCCGGACTGGCTGCAGCTCGACGCGCTCCGTACGACCGGCGCCGTCGTGGAGCACGGGTTCAGCGGCGCGGCCGTGTGGGATCCGGACCGGGCGCGCGTGATCGGCATCATCACGGCCGCCCACACCGACCGGGCGGTGAAGGCGGCCTGGATGCTGCCGGTGGAGGCCGCCGTGCACCTCTGGCCGCCCCTCGCCGGGGCGGTCAGCCGGCGGCCCGGGAGCCCGCACAGGTGCACTCCGCCGCCGCCGGAGCAGCGCTACGAGCTCGCTGAAGCCCTCCTCGACGTCCCGGAGATCGGCTACGACTCCGGCCGCTCCCTGCGCGCGGGGCTGCCACCGCCCCTGCGCCGCGCGGTCCGCGAGCACGCCTTCCCCCGTCAGCAGCTCGAAGCGGTCGTCCGCGCGTGCATGGACCACGAGGAAGGCTGCCCGGCCCTGCGCGCGGCCGTGCGGAACCTGGCCGGGGGCTCGCTGTCCGCGCGCTACGCCATGGACGTCCTCGACCGCATCTGCTGCGCGCAGGCTCGGCAGACACCACGGATCGCCGACGAGGAGGGAACGGGGGACTGTGCATGACCCGTACGAAGGCCCGGGGGGCGGCGCCCGGCCGGAGCCGCCGAGGTATCTGGTCGACGCGGTGATGGAGGTCGGCTGCATCACCGACGACGGGTCCCTGCGGGACCTCGTCCTCAGATTCGGCCGCACGGCACGCTCGGCGCTCGACAGTATGGCCGGCACGAAGCGGCGCGGCCTCGTCGTCCAGCTCATGCAGGACCTGTGCGACGGACCGACGGGCCTCGCGCCGCTGGTGAAGAGCCTGGAGGTGCGGGACGGCAACTCGGTCGCGATCCGCAAGCTCCGGGTGGCCACCGCACTGTGGGAGGTGGAGCTCCTCAGCGACGAGGAGTGGGACGAGCTCTTCCGGCTGCTGGACGGCGTGTGCATTCCCGATCTGCACCGGCGCTACTCGGACTTCCTGCACGCCCGGCGCCTGCCGACGGCCCCCGGTCACTGCAGCGAGCCCTGGACGGTCTTCCTGCACGCGGCGACGCTGAACGCCCGCCCCGGGGAGACCCTGCCCTGCTTCCAGGTCCTGCAGCAGCTGCTGGCCCTCGGGGCGGAGGGACCGGCCCAGCTCAGGATCGTCGCATGGGCCCGCGAGCACGACCCGCACCCCGCCGCTCACCGGGCGGGCCCATGGCAGCAGGACAGCCCGTGGCCCGACGGCGCTCCCGGCGCCGGCGGGGACGCCCCCTCCGCGCCGAGCCCGCCCCGCGGCGACTCCGGCGTCTGGGACCCTCCCAACTACCTGATCATCCGCATCCGGCCGCTGCTCGCGCCCGATCAGGGCGGCGACGCGCTGCTGTCGCACTGGCGGCGATTACACCCGGAAGGCCAACTCCGGGGGGCCGACCGGAGAATCGACCTCGGCGACGCGGAGAGCGAGGTGCGCTCACTGATCCGTCAAGCCGAGAGCGAATGGGCGTATCTAAAGAGTGACCTTGCCATTGAATTCGTGCTTCCGCAGGGGCTGTTGGGCATGACTGTGGAGCGATGGCGCAAGGTGCCGTTCCAGGGGGTGGACGGGGTGCTGGGGGAGGACCACCACGTGGTTCTGAGGAGTCTGGACCGGATCGATCGCCGTGACCTGCACGGGAGTTGGTCCCGAAGATGGAAGGACTTCACGGACGGCTGCGCGGGACGCGTCCACTGGTTTCCGGAGGACGGCAGGCGTCACCTGCTCTCCGATCCCCCTCCCGCCGTGGCCGTCCTCAGCCGTCCACCGGACGGCGCTCGCAGCGAAGAAGGGAGAGAAGGGGAAGAGGGGCCGGACGGCCGCCCCGACGAGCTGGCCGCAGCGTTGCGGGCAGGGGTCCCCGTGGTGCTGTGGGACCGCAGGGACGGGCTCGACCCGTCCTTCCGCACCGCGCTCCGGTCCTTACTGAACAGCCGCGACCTCCGCGGCCTACCGAGTCTGGTCAAGTCATTGCGCATCTCGTCCGGCGACCGCGATCCTGAAGAGTATTTTCTTGTAGGCCGCCATGTCGCTCTGCTGTGGGACGATCCGAACCGGATGCCTGTCGCGCCCGGCACGCACCCGGTCCCCCCTCCCGCAGGCAGGGAGGAGGGTCCTTGACGCTTCCTGACGACGCCCCGCTCCCCCTCGCCGGCGAGCCCGGAGAGCGGCCCCGCTGGTGGATCTACCGAGGCACCGGAGAGCGCCTGCGCGACACGACGCTGGGCGATCTGCTGCCCCCGCCGCCGCCCTGGCGGCGGTTCGGCGGCGGCCCCGTGCTGGCTCCACCGCCCGCGGACGACGAGGAGACCGTCCGCAGGCTCGGCGCCCACCCTTCGATGCGCAGGCCGTCCGCGTTCGCACGGCGCGAGGCGGAGATGGTGAATTCCGCCCTGCTGCTGCGCCGCCCCCTGCTGGTGAGCGGCAGGCCGGGCACCGGCAAGTCGAGCCTGGCTTACAGGATCAGTCGCGAACTGCGGCTGGGCCGCGTCCTGCGCTGGCACATCACCAGCCGCAGCACCCTGCAGCGGGGGCTCTACGAATACGACGCGATCGGCCGCGTCCATGACACCGCAGCGCTCCGGGCAGCAGCCGGCGACGGCCCCGCGGCCTCCCCCGAGACACCCGGGCAGCGCGCCGACGACGCGCCCGCCGTGGGGAACTACATCCAGCTCGGCCCTCTGGGCACCGCCCTGCTGCCGTACGCCGAGCCGCGCGTGCTGCTCATCGACGAGCTCGACAAGAGCGACCTCGATCTGGCGAACGACCTGCTCAGCGTCTTCGAGGAAGGGTCCTTCCCCATCCCGGAGCTGCTGCGGGCACGGCGCAGGCACCCGTCCGTCAAGGTGATGACGTACGACCCCGAGGGCGAGGCCGAGATCACCGGGGGGACGGTCACCTGCCGGGCCTTTCCGATCATCGTGATCACGTCGAACAGCGAAAGGGAATTCCCTCCGGCCTTCTTGCGACGGTGCCTCGTGCTGCACATGCCGGAGCCTGACGAGAGCGATCTCGCGGACATGCTCGCGGCGCACTTCGGCGCGGAGACGGCCGAGCAGTGGGGCGGCGAGCTGATCTCCCGCTTCCTCGAGCGCAGCAGGGAACGGGGCGGGCTCTCCATCGACCAGCTGCTCAACTCCCTCTATCTCGCCACCTCCTCCGACCGCGCCGAGGACGAGAGCGGTGACCTGCTGCGCCTCGCCGAGACCCTGTGGCACCGGCTCGACAGCACCGGGCGCGTGCCGGGGGCCCGATGACCGGACCGCCGAACGGCTCGTCGTCACCGCCGACCTGGCTGGAGCTGCGGGACGCGGTGTACCTGGCCGCCTGCCAGGACGCGGCCTCTCCCCATCACGAGTGGCAGCCGGGGCGTCCGGCGGGCCGGTCCCCGGAGCGCACCCCCGCCACGCCTCCGGGCGCGCGCACGCCCCCGGACGCCCCACCCGCCGGCCAGGCCGGGGGCGCGGACACGGGCCCGGAGCCGGCGGGGGATCAGGCAGCCGCCCCGAGCACATCGCCACCCCCGCCTGCCCGTGACGGAGCCGACGAGGCCGTTGACGCGCTCGGCCCCCAGGGAGCCGAGGCCGGATCCGCACTTCCCGGGCCGGGTGGAGGCGAGCCGCATCTCCCCGTAGAGGAAACCGCACTCAAGGCCGGCGGCACGTGGACCGTCCCGGTCGGCCCGGCCTCGTTTCCGCCCATGCCGCGCACACCGTCAGCGGCATACGCCTGGCCGGTGACGCCGCCGTTTCCCGGGAGCCTGGCCCTGGGCCGCGCCCTGAGGCCCCTGCGCCTCTCCCGCCCCGCATCCGGGGCCCGGGAACTGGACGAGGAGGCCACGGCCGAGCGCGTCGCGGCGGAGGGCCTGTGGATACCGGTCACCCGGCCGGTCCGCGAGCGGCGCCTCTCCCTCTCGCTCCTGGTCGACACGAGCCCGTCGATGGCCTTGTGGCAGGACACGGTGCGCCGCCTCCGGGAGCTGATGGAGCAGACGGCGGCCTTCCGCCGCATCAGCACCTCACGCCTGGACGTCACGGCGGTCGGCTCCTTGATCCGCCGCCGCAGGGCCGTGCCGGCTGCGGGCGGCACGGTCCCGGACTGCTTGCAGCTGGTGGTCACCGACGGCGTCGCCATGGCCTGGAGGAACGGCGATGCGGCCGCCTACCTGTGCGCGGTCGCGCAGGGGTCCCCGACGGCCGTCCTCAGCCTGATGCCCCAGGAGCTGTGGGAATTCACCCTGCCCAGCGCTGTCAGGGCACAGCTGACCACCCCCGGCACCGCTGCCCCCAACCGGCGTCTCGCAGTGGGGCGCACGATCAGACCGACGGCCGGGCTCGACGGCCCGCCGGAGCCCGGGCCGGGCCCCGCCACCGTGCCCCTGCCGCTGCTGGAGCTGACACCGGGCTCCTTCGGGACCTGGGCCCGGCTCGTGGCATCGCCGGGCGGCCGCCATGACCTGGCCGTGCTGCTCACCGGCGCCGATGGTGATCAAGGCGCACTGCCCTCGCACGGCTCCACGCCGATGTGGCTGCCGGGACGCGCCGACGAAACCGTCAGGCTCTTCGCCAGGAAGGCGTCCCCGACGGCCTTCGCCCTCGCCCGGCGGCTGGCGGCGGCGCCCCTCAACCTCCCGGTGATGCGCATGATCCAGCACGCGCTGCCGGGCGCCCAGGACTGGAACCTCGCCGAGATCATGCTGTTCGGGCTGCTGAGGCGCACCGACCACGGCAGCGACGTGGAGGACACCGAGCACGTCTCCTTCGACTTCGCCGAAGGCGTCAGGGAGGAACTGCTGGCGCTCGGCACCCGCGCGGAGACCATCGGGGTCCTGCGTCAGGTCTCCACTCACCTCGGCCCCCGTCTGGCGTGCTCGGTGCCCGGCGGCGCCACCGTGGTGGCCTGGCAGGCCGACGCGCCCGATCCCCCCGTCAGCGACAGGACGCGGCCGTTCGTCCGGCCCCTGCGCAGTGCTCTGCTCGCCGTGTCCGGGCCCTACCTGGCGCGCGGAATACGGCTCGAGCGACTTCTGGACGAGAGCCCGGCCGCGCTTGCGCCGCCGCCCTCCCAAGCGCCCCCGCAAAAGCCCGAGGCCGATGGGAATTCACCACCCACCGCGCTCCCGGCTCCCCGCCACCCGAAAGGCCCACTATCGCCAGAGCGCCCAGGAGATTACGTGTCCACCCCTTCGCCATTCATTCCCCCGCTCACCGTTCCCCATACCGAGACAGCACCTCCCCGGCTCTGGGGGAACGTCCCCCAGAAAAACAGGAACTTCACCGGCCGCGAAGAGCTCCTGGCGCTGCTGCACACGCGGCTCACGGCCAATGACAACGAGATCACCGCCGTTCTGCCCGAGGCGCTGCACGGCATGGGGGGCGTCGGCAAGTCGCAGATCGCGGTCGAATACGTATACCGGAACAGCACAGAATACGATCTTGTCTGGTGGATTTCATCCGAACAGAGCAATCAAATCGTGCAGAGTTTTATTGAACTCGGGGAAGGGATGCACCTGCGGGCGGGCACAGACCGAGGTGCCGTGCCTGCGGTCCTGGAGGCGCTCCGGGTGGGCGAACCCTACTCGAACTGGCTCCTGGTCTTCGACAACGCCGAAAATCCGCATGAGGTTCGTAAGTTCTTCCCGAACGGCGGCCCCGGGCGGGTGTTGGTCACGTCGCGCAACTCACAATGGTCGCACCTCGCAAGCTCACTCGAGGTCGATGTGTTCGCACGCGAAGAAAGCGTCTCGCTGATCAGGCGCCGCAGTCCGCATATCTCCGACGAGTCCGCCGACCGCCTGGCGGAAGCCCTGGGCGACCTGCCGCTGGCCGTGGAGCAGGCCGCCGTGTGGCTCGCCGAGACCGGCATGCCCGTGGACCAGTACCTGGATCTGTTCGAGACGAAGTACGCGGAGCTGCTCCGGGTCGCCCCGCCCGTGGACTACGACCTGCCGGTCGCAGCCGCCTGGAACGTCTCCCTGGACCGCCTCCGCGAGGACCACCCGTCGGCTCTTCAGCTGCTGCAGGTCTGCGCGTTCTTCGCTCCCGAGCCCATCGACTGGTACCTCTTCTCCGCGGTCCGCGGCATCGAGGGCCCCGCAGCGCTGCGCGCGACGCTGGACGACCCGATCAAGCTGGGCCGCGCCGTCCGCGAGATCGGGCGCTACGCGCTCGCCCGGATCGACCACGGGAAGTCGACCGTGCAGGTCCACCGTCTGGTCCAGCGCGTCCTCATCGAGCGGATGAGCGAAGTGGAGCGCAAGGAGATGCGCCACTGCGCGCACCAGGTCCTCGCGTACTCCGACCCCCGGAATCCCCAGCGCTCGCCCGACTGGCCCCGCTACTCCGCCCTGTTGCCGCACGTGCGGGCCACGAAGCTGGTGGAGTGCGAAGACCCGTGGGCGAGGGAGCTGATCCTCAACGAAATCCGCTTCCTCCTCGCCCGCACCGAGTACGAGGAGGCGCTGGATGCCGCCGAGGAAGCCGCGGGGGCCTGGCGGCAGAAGCTCGGCGAGGACGACGAGCATGTCATCGCCGCCGATCAGGTGCGAGCGCAGGCCCTGCGCTGGAACAACCGGTACAGCGACGCGTACGAGGTCCAGTCGGAGCTCGTCGAACGCTGCCGCAGGGTGCTCGGCGAGCGCCACGAGGCCAGCCAGCGCGCGCTGAGCTTCATGGCCCTCCTGCTCCGGGCCCGCGGCCAGTTCTACCGGTCCCGCGAACTGGACCAGCAGGCCTACGAGACGACCCTGCGGGAATTCGGCCCGGATGACCCGGGCACGCTGCTGACCGCTCACAACTACGCGGTGAGCCTCCGCCTCGCGGGCAATGCCAAGGAGGCCTTCGAGTACGACGAGGAGACCCATCGCCGCAGGGTCGAGGTCCTCGGCGACGACCACCTGCAGACCCTGCTCAGCCGGCACTGCCTGTACATCGACCTCCGGGAACTGGGCAAATACCGGGAGGCCCTCGAAGGCCAGGAGAACCTGCGGGTCAAGGCCGTCTCCACGCTCGGCGAGGACCACGCGCTGACCGGCTGGGTGACACGCGAACTGTGCGTCATCCGCCGCAAGCTCGGCGACCACGCCGGGGCGCTCGCGCTCTCCTCGCAGGTGATGGACCTGTACAAGACCAGGCGCAAGACCGACACCCACGGCAACGCCTGGGCGGCGCTCAACCACGCCACCGACCTCCGGCAGACGGGCGACCTCGCGGCTGCCGTCGCCCTCGGCCAGGAGACCATGGACCTGTGCCGCGAGGCCATGGGGGCGCACCACCCCCACACCTATGCCACGGCCACCAACCTCGCCGTGGCACAACGCCTTCGCGGCCAGATCACCAAGGCGCGCGACCTCAACCGGGCGGCGGCTGACGGGCTGCTCTCCATCCTCGGTCCCGACCACCCCTTCACCCTCCTGACCCGGACGAACCTCGCCAGTGATCTCGCCGCTCTGGGAGAGACGCAGGAGGCCCACGACATGGGCGTCGACCTGCTCGCCCGGAGCACCGCGGCGCGCGGCGAGGACCACCCGGAGACCCTGGCCATCCGGCTCAACCTCTCCTACGACCTCAAAGCCCTCGGCAGGACCGCTGAGGCCCTCGAGATGTACGAGGCGACCCTGGCGACGTTCCGAGAGGTCCTGGGGCCCGATCACCAGGCGACGCGGGACGCGGTCTGTTCGCTGCGGGCCAACTGCGACATCGACATGCTGATCATCTGACCGCGGCCCGGTCATCTGACCGCGACTGGTCATCTGACCGCGACTGGTCATCTGCTCGTGCCCCGGTCATCCGACCGTGCCCCGGCCTCCGGGTCACGAGCGGAGCCACCGGGCCAGTTCCTCGGGCCCGGGTGGTGCCGCGCCGCTGCGCACCACGGCAGCGTGGAGCGCCAGGACCAGTTCCGGGCGCTCGACCAGCGGAGCGAGCTGCGGGCCGCCAGCCAGGCCGAGGCCGATCCAGGCCGCCGGGCCCGGAGCCGCCCGGCGGAAGCGCTCCAGCGCCTCGCGGGTGTCCCCGGCCACCAGGGCCGCATCCGCGGCGGTGGCCCCTGCCGTCGTCCACACGTCGGCGTTCCCGGCCGCGAGTTCCGGCCGGAGGCGATCGAAGGCCTCCGGGGCGATCAGCCACAGCCGGGCCAGCCACGTCCTGACGACGGCCCGTGTCCCGGGGCCGGTCGCAATGCCGCGCACTGCGGGCAGGAGGGCAGGGGCCGGGCCACCGCTCGACCAGCACCGGGCCAGGTCGTCCGCGTCCCCTTCTCCCACCACGAGGTGAGCCGCGCGCCAAGTGGCCCGCAGGTCATTGCAGCAGAGCTCCGCGAGCCGGCGCGGCGCACCGGACACCGGGAGCGCCCACCACTCCCCCGACGCCTCCGCCAGCCCCGCCACCACCCGGCCTCCCGCCTCCGTCAGGCCCGTCGCGTTGCGGAGGGCCGCCAGGGCCGTGCGGACCTGCCAGCGGTGGAGGGCGAACTCGAACTCGGCCCGCTCGCCCTCCAGATGACGGCGTTCGCGCCAGAACTCCGCGATACCGGCGAAGGCGTGGGCGCCGTAGAGCAGGCCCCGAAGGGGGCGGGGGTCCTCGCGCCACGGGGCGAAGTACAGGCGCTCGGGGCCCTCGCGCACCGGCACGAACAAGGGGGTCAGGTCGCCCACGGCCGTCAGGAGCTGGTGCCGCGCCTCGTGGACCAGCGTCGCCGACACCGCCGACACGTCCTCCGGCAGCGACATCATCACCACCCCGTACGCATCCGGCACGGAGACGCTGATGGGCCGCAAGGGGCTCGGCGTGTCGACCGGGACCAGGGAGCGGACCGTGCCCGACACCATGCGGTACGCCGCCGGGTGGTCGCGGCGCAGCTGCGCCAAGGCCTCGCCGACCCTGACCTCCCAGGCGCGGAGCACGGGGGGCGGGAGGTCCGCGGGATCGCTCAGCGAACGGAAGTCCCGGTACGGGGAGAGGTGGTCGAGGACGAGCCCGCCGCGGTTCGTGGTGTCCGCGCCGACGCCGGGCACCCCGTCCTCGCGCACGCAGGGCATCGCGTCCGCGCTGATGCGGGGCAGCGGCGACCAGCCCTCCGCCGGGCGCGCCAGGTCGTCCGGCAGGCGGACCGAGCCGCTGTCGCCGTAGACCACCGTCCCGCCCGGTCCGCACTCGACTCCCACCACCGGCCACTCCCCCCGGGCCACCGCCCCCGTGAGGCCGAGCGAGGGCAGCCAGAGGCGGCCTCTGCGCGCCGGGACGCGCAGGGAGCAGCGGGCCCGTGCCCTGACCGCGGCTGCCGCCGTGAGCGAGCCGATGAGGGGCGGGCCCGCCCAGAGCGGAGCGTCCGCCGGGGTCGCCACCGCGCCGTGGGCCGTGCGTCGCAGGAGCCGGAACGCCCAGGCCGCCACGGCGGGGTCGCGAAGGACCGCCTCCACGGCCTCAGGACACGAGCGCTGCACCGCTGCCAGCTGCGCCCAGGCCGCCGCGGGGCGGGTGGCGGGCGCAGTCGTCGGCGTGGTCGCGGGCGGACGGCCTGCTGTTCCGGCTGTCCCGGCTGTCCCGGGCGTTCCGGTGCGGTCCTGGGCGGCCGCGAGGGCCAGGAGCAGGCGGCTGCGCTGCGCCGACGCCAGGAGCGCCAGGTCGGGCTCGCCCACCTCACCGGTGGCGACGGCGGACAGGGTCCGCAGCGGCAAGCGGTACGACTCAGCGCTGATCAACTGTCAAGGCCGTGAACCGCTCTGCGCCCAGGACGCGCTGCTGCACGGCACGGTCATCTCGCCCTGGCACAGCGGGGCGGAGGTGTCGGCCAGCCTGTCCCGCAGCGCAGCCAGCGCCTCCTGCAGACCGCCCACCTCGGGCAATTCGTCCAGGGACACGCCCGAGAGATCCACGAGGTCCGACCGCAGGCTCCCGGTGGTCCCCGTTCCGGTACTTACCGCCGTGTACGCCATACCCCCATGGTGGCCGAACCTTCGGCGCCGGGGAAGCCATGAACTTGCCTGGTGGAACGGGCAGTTCGCAGCGCTCTCACCTCAGCGCCCTCTTCAGCACCCCCCGCGTCTTGCCCGCCAGCTCCGTCGCCAGGAAGCGGTCCGCGCCCGGGAGCCGGGCGGCGCGCAGGGCCAGGCGGCGCGCCTGCAGTGCCGCCTGTGAGCCGGGGAGGAACCAGCGCACGCCCCGCCGGGCCGCCCGCTGTTTCTCCTCGACCACCGGGCGCCACCTCTCCTCGTACCGCCGCAGGGCCGTCCCGACCGACGGGGCCTCGGCGAGCTGCTCGGCGAGCAGGTAGGCGCCGGCCATGCCGAGCGAGGCGCCCTGGCCGGCGAGGAGGGACACCGCGTAGCAGGCGTCGCCGACGAGGGTCACCCGGCCCTGGCTCCAGCACGGCACCTCGACCTGGGCGACCAGGTCGTAGTACACCTCGTCGCCGGGCGGGCAGGCGCGCAGCGCCCGCGGGACGATCCAGCCGAGGCCGCCGTACTCCCGCTGCAGCACCTCCCGCGGGTCGTCCGGCAGGTCGGGGTCGGCGGTGCGGTGGACGGCGAACGCCGCCACGCGGCCCTCCCGCAGGCTGTAGAAGCCCATCTGGCGGTCGACGGTGTCGGTGAGGAGGAAGTTCTTCCGGCCGATCGCGTGGATCTCCGGGTCCTCGAAGACGAACGCCGCGGTGTGGAAGCCGAGGCGGCGCACGTACCGCTCCTCGTCGCCGTAGGCGAGCCGGCGGACGGAAGAGTGCACGCCGTCCGCGCCCACGACGACGTCCGCCTCGACCTCCGTGCCGTCGGTCAGCGTCGCGGCGGCGCCGTCCGCGCGTTGGGTGATCGCGGTGAGACCCGTCCCGAACCGCACGTCGACCTTGCCCGGCAGGCTCTCGTACAGCGCCCGCTCGAGGTCCGGCCGCATGATGCTGATCAGCCGGCCGCCGGCGGCCCTGCCGAAGCGCTCGTAGCTCAGGCCGGCCCGCGCGCGCCCGTTCTCGTCCACGTAGCGGAGGGCGTCCACCGGGTAGCCGAGCTCCTGCAGCCGGGGCAGCACGCCCATCTCGCGGGCGGCCGTGTAGCCGGGGCCGAAGAAGTCGATCATGTAGCCCTGGGTGCGGAGGCCGTCGGCCTTCTCCAGGACCACCACCTCCCAGCCGTAGTCGCCGAGGCACCGCGCGAGGGCGAGCCCCGCGATCCCACCGCCGCAGATCAAGGCCTTCATCGCGTGCAGCCTCCCGCTCGCGTCGTCCACCACCCCCGGCACCCGACGTGTGCCCGCCCCCGTCCCACCCACACGTCCCC
>NZ_JBPQTS010000171.1:0-14812 GCF_051386455.1 Streptomyces sp. URMC 124 | reverse complement strand
GGAACGCCGTCAGCAGCGGCAGCCAGCACCTCGGCCTGGCGCGGCGACAGGTGCGGGGCCTTCACAGCACACCGCCCCCCTCCCCGTCAGCCTCGACGCCCTCGACCTCCGCGCCCGCGGCGGCATCGAAGGCATCCTGACCAGTTGGGAGCGCGACGTCCGTGACCTGCTCGGCTGGTCCCCGCCGCCCTTCCGCGGCACCGTTGAGCAGCAGGTCGACGGCGCCGCGGCCCTTCTCCGCAGTAACCTCGACTGGATCTGCGACCAGCACCCCGCCGCCCGAGAGTTCGCCGCCGAGATCCGGCAGACCGCCGGCCACGCCCGAGCCCTCGTCGACGGCGAGAAGCCCGAACGCCGGATCACCGTCACCTGCCCCTGCGGCAGCACCCTCCGCGTCACGATTAGCACCCCCGGCGCCAGATGCCACTGCGGCCAGCAGTACGGCCACGCCGAAGTCCTCCAGCTGCCGATGGCGGAACGGCGGGCAGCATGAACGACGACCACGACGACGAGCCGCTGTGCTCGGGTCTGCCGATCTACACCGCCACCGACGGGCAGGCCTACATGTCCTGCCGCGACGTCGCCGCACTGCTCCGGGCCATCGCCGAGGCCTGCCGCAGCCTGGACGAAGCTGATTTCGCCCCCGCCGTCCTCGACGAGGAGGCCAACGCCATCGACTGCCACGCCATCATCCACACCCGGACGTGACGCCGGCTACTCCTCGGCCGGCAGGACCGTCATCCGGCACCGCGACCAGCCCGGCGTCTCCGGGTCGTCCGCGGTGTCGGCAACGACCTGACCGTCGCCGGTCAGGCTCCCCGACCGGGCCGTGATCCACGCCCGGATCTTGGCTACGCCCTCGACCGGGCCGCGGATCTCCACCCACACCTCGCGCGGATCACCAAAGGTCACCGGCCCGCTCTCGTCAATACGATCATCCACCCCGTCCACGCCTGATCAACGCGGGCGGCAGCTCAGGGACACGGCCGGACGCCCAGCGTGCCCAGGTACAGCCCCGCACCGTCCCTGATTCGCTACCGTGGCTCTGTCACAACCCGAGCGGAGGCCCTGATGAGCACCGGCCAGTCGTGGACCATCGACAGCATCGCCCACGCCCTGCCCCACCCCGAACTCCGCGCGAACTTCATGCGCGAGGTGTCCTTCACCGACGTCCGCAACCTCCCGGACATCCTCCAGCGCTGGGTCGCGTTCATCCAGGAGTTCGACGCCGGCCAGGACCGCGTCGAGCAGCTCCGAGAAGCCATCCGCCAGAACGGCCAACCCCCCGCCACGTACACCGCTAACCTCATCGACGTGAGCGAAGACGAACTCCGCACCGCAGCGGCCAGGCAGGCCAGCCGGGGTGCCGCGTGACCTACCGGCTCCGCCTCGACCCGAGCCTCCACGCCACGTACAAAGCCCTCCCCGACACCGCGCGCCGCGACCTCGCCGTCTGCCTCCTCGACGCTCTCGCCGACCCGCTTGCCCACTCCACGCCCTACGGCATCGACGACGGCACCTTCCGCACCATCGCTCACGGCCACACCGCCGGCGTCATCCTCATCGGCGACGACACCATCACCCTGGTGCAGATCACATCCCTCGGCTGAAGAGCTGCACACGAAAGCCCCCACCCGAACGGGTGGGGGCTTTCTTCATGCTCCGGTCAGCTCATCGCCGACCGACGCGCGCACTCCGGGCCAGGCCTACTGGCGACGCCGACGGACATGCGCACCGCCAGCACCCGGATCGCTGACCACACTCCGCGACGGCACCGACCGAGCGGCTAGCAAGACGCCCCCGGTCACCCGGCACTCGCGCCCCAGAAGCACACCTGGCCCGAGGCTGATCCCGTTACCCGTCTGCACCTCGTCGCCTATCACAGCCCCGAAGGCTGGAGTACCGCACCGATACAGCCCCTCAGCCACCCGGACAAAGATCTCCTTATCCGGCCTTCGCATATCGGCACTCCACATGCTGATCGCGGCGATCGTCACGTTCGCCGACAAGTGCGCCCGAGCACCGACGATCGAGGAGTTGACCCCGATCCGGTGACCCAGCACAGCCCCTTCACCCAGGAAGGTCCGGGTCACCTCGCAGTTGAAGCCCACGGACACGCCTGCGCACAGCACGGAGCCCTTCCGGACCGTCGAGAACTCGTGAACCCTCACCCCAGGCCCGATGATGACGTCGTCACCAATGATCGACGACGGATGCACGAACGCAGACGGATGTATCCGCACCGGCATCCGGGTCAGCGCCACCCCATGCATTTCCTCCCAGCCAGCCAGGAAGTCCCTCAGCTCCAGCTCGCCCATCGCCCCATAGGGCGTCTCAGCCAGCTGCCCCTCCACAGGCCCAGTGACATAGTCACCAAGCCGCACTGACGCCATCCGCCATTCCTCCAAACGTGTCAGGCAGGACAGCACCACGCCAACCTGCCGCTACCATCACCACCACCCACACCTCGAACAGGAGCCGGACCCATGACCCGACCCCGCCTGGGCGTCGCCATCCTGACCATGGGCAACCGCCCCGCCGAGGTACGCGACCTGCTCGACTCCGTCGCCAAGCAGGACACTCAACCGGCCCGCATCGTCGTCGTCGGCAACGGCACCCCGCTCCCGCCTTTCGAAGCGACCATCACCCCGGTGGAGTTGCCCGAGAACCTCGGCGTCACCGGCGGCCGCAACGCCGCCCTCAAGCACCTACTCGCCCACGACGACATCGACGTCGTCATCGACCTCGATGACGACGGCCTCCTCACCGACCCCGACGTCTTCACCCGCATCCAAGACCACTTCAAAGACGACCCCCGGCTAGGCATCGTCAGCTTCCGCATCGCCGATGAAACCGGGCACACCCAGCGACGCCACGTGCCCCGCCTCCGAGCCGGCGACCCCCTGCGCGGAGGCCCCGTCACCACCTTCCTCGGCGGCGGCCATGCGCTCTCCACCGCGATGCTGGAACAAATCGGCGGCTGGCCCGACGAGTTCTTCTTCACCCACGAAGAGACCGACCTCGCCTGGCGGGCCCTCGACACGAACTGGAAGATTCTCTATGCCCCGGAGCTGCTGCTCCAGCACCCGCGGACCTCACCCGCCCGGCACGCCGTCTACTACCGCATGACCGCCCGCAACCGCGTCTGGCTCGCCCGTCGGCACCTGCCGTTGCCGCTTATCCCGCTCTACCTCGGCGCGTGGGTCCTACTCACCCTGGCCCGCACACGCTCCCTCGCAGGACTACGAGCATGGGCCGGCGGCTTCCTCGAAGGCACCCGCACACCGTGCGGCGAACGCCGGCCCATCCGGTGGGGCACCGTATGGCGCATGACCAGGATGGGCCGGCCACCGATCCTCTAGGACCGGACGGCACTCTCGCCGCGCAGCCACTCCGGGATCGCCTCAGGCGTCGCCCGCAGCCACGCCACATACCGGGCAACCCCCTCGGACACGGAGATACCCGGCGCCCAGCCCAGCACCTCGCGCATACGCCGGGTGGAGGCGTAACCACCCAGCGGATCCCCCGGCGGCATGGGAGTCTCCACCACAGACACCTCCGGATAGTGCCCGCGGACCAACTCGGCGACCTCTCCGATGCTCGTGGGACTACCCGTCCCCACGTTGATCACCATGTCCTGTGCGGCCGGCGCGACGAGAGCCCGAACCGTCGCCTCCGCTACATCATCCACGTGAACGAAATCCCGGATTTGCGCGCCGCCACCGTTCAGATGCAGAGGCAGACCGAGGGCAGCACGAGCGGCAAACCACGCAACCACCCAGGAATGACTGCCCCGCTTCACAACCTGCGGATCCCCGTACACCGAGAAGTACCGCACCACCGAGAACGACACCCCGACCGCGCCCAGCGTCAACGCAGTCTGCGTCTCCCCGAACACCTTCGTGTTCGCATACACCGACAGCGGCCGCAGCGGCCAGTCCTCAGCGAACCGCGGGGCCGTCCGCCCATACACAAACTCCAGCGCACCCCGCAGCGCCCGCTTCTCCGGCTCCGGCGACGCCCAATCCTCCGGATCACCATTGCCGTACACGCTCGCCGACGACACGAAGCACAGCCGTTGAACACGGTCTGAGGACGCCACCGCGTCCAGAACCACCTGCGTACCCGTCACGTTCGTGCGGATCGCCGCCCGCGCATCCCGCGTACACGCCGCGACATCCGCCACCGCAGCCGCATGGATCACGAAGTCGCAGCCGCGAACAAGCCGACGCATCAGCGCCTCGTCCGCAACATCACCCACCACAATGTCACGGGCACCAGCATCCACACCGAACAGCCCCTGGTACACGCTCCCCGGATACGCGTCCATCATGCACACCGCCACCGGCCGAGCACCCAGACCCCTCAGCAGCCCAACAATACGGCTGCCGATCAAGCCACCACCACCCGTCACCAGAACAGATTTGCCCTGCAACTCCTTGCACAGGTCGTACTCCACCACGCCTCCAAACGAGGGGAGAAAGGCAACCGACACAGCCCCACGCCATGCCCCACCGCCTGCCAACGATCACTCCACAGTCCCCACAGGGACGACCACCCCAACCCAGCCCGGTCGGGAAACTCGACGCAGACCAGCCTTAGCGGATCGACACCGTCTCCAGCGGCTCCGGGAACCGCGACAGCTCCACGCCCAGCGCGTTCCCCAGCAGACCCCGCGCGATCACATCCCGTTCCCGCGCCGGACGCCCCTTCGGCATCGACAGGACGATCCGGCCCCGGCGGACAATCACGGCGCCGAAGAACCCCTCATCGGTGATGTCCGACTCGAAGAGCTGCGCACCTGTCTCCTTGAGGAGCTCCGCCAGCGGAGCCGACAGGAGGCGCGCCGCCGACGGCACGCGCCGCTGCGACGGGACCGTGGCTGGCGACACAGGCGCCGGAGCACGGCAAGGCGGTACCTTGGACATGGTGAATCCCCTTTGACGAGACGGATCACTGTTGATCAGCGAGTTCGCAGCTCGCTGGTTCTGGCGGCCGGGCGTTCGCAGCGCTCGGCCGCTGTGCTATCTGAAGGCTTTAGCCCAGTGCGCTGATTGCGCTACTCAGGTCTTCTGCGGCTGATGAGTGCCGATACCGGGGCGCGGACAGCATCGAAGCCACTCGCCGTGCCCGCTTGTTTATCCAAGAGATCTGCGCCTCGGTCGGCAGCTCCAGCACCGGAGCCATCGCCTCGGCCGCGGCCTCGACCTCGCCCAGCTGCACGAGGGCGGTGGCCAGGTAGATGTGACAGAGTCGCTCGTCGTCTAGCGATCTCTGCGCTGTGGGCATCTGCTCCCACGATGCGATCGCCGCCCGGGCCTCCGCCGCTGCAGTGCGGGCGTCGTCCCTGCCGTCAAGCCAGATCAGACTCGAAGCGGCGTAGTAGCGCTGTTTCGTCTCCGAGAACTCGAAGAGGCCGGCCAGGGAGTCCGGGCGATGCACGCGTTCACGGGCTACCTCGGCGAGGTGCAGCATCTGGTTCGCGCCCCCGCTGTCGCCCAGGTTTGCCAGGCACTGAACTTCTCCGCAAAGCAGCCGAGCCGCCCCGGTGCCGGGGACGTCTCCGACGTATTGGAGTCCGTCCTGGACGTAGCCAAGAGCTATGCCGTAGTCGCCGTTGAACCGTGAGATCAGTGATTGGGTGCCACGTACCCACATCAACAGTTCCGTGTCGCCCGCCTGCTGCGCACACCGCCCGGCGGCGCGAGCGTGTTCTAACGCCGCGTCCGCATCTCCGAGGTCAAGAGCGGAGTACGCAAGGATCCCCGATAGGCGCCCCGCGGCGACGTAGAGGTCGGACCGCTGATGCTGCCCGTGCCGGTAGTCCCGTAGCCGGGATAAGGCGTCGCGGCGGAGGGCGTCGGCCCGGTGCAGCATGGGCCCCGGTGCGGTGCTCAGGTAGTCGATAGCGGTTTCCTCGACGCCAGCGTGCAGCTCGTCGAGTTCGAGGTCGGCCAGCTGGCAGAGGTCGCGCGAGGTGGCAAGTGAAGCGGCGAGAGTGCGCCGGGTAGCCGCCTGCTGCTGGCGCCGCTCGTCCTCCTCGTCGAATGCCCGAACCAGGCGTCCACCCGCATTGAGAGCGATATCCGCGGCCTCGGCGACCTCCCGGCTAGGCACTCGTCGGCCAGCCTCGATGTGCTGGATGTGGGTCCGGTGGACATGGATGCGGCAGGCAAGATCAGCAAGGGACTCGTGCGCCGCGAGGCGACGCTGGCGGAGCTCCGATCCGAAGGTCATACCCATCATCCTGTCGCCGTTGTCCGGTGGTGGTGAGGGACTTGCTGTTGTCAGATCCGCCTGCCGCCGATTGACGACAGGGCGGATCTAGAACGTCACCTAGAGCAGTGGTCCGCTAGGTCCATGGCCGACATGACCTACTCGTCCTGCCCTTCAGGCTTGGCTGCGGGGCCTCGCCCTCTTGTGGTGCGCTCGCGAAAGAACTTCTCGATGGGCTCCCACGGCATTGCCCACGCGTTGCCGATCTTCAGCCACTGCTCCCGCGGTACAGGCCACGAGGGATCCGTGTCTGCGATATGGCGGACACCTTGCCGGGTGATCGGGCGAAGCACCAGTTTACGGGCACTGACGCGTCTGGCGATCTCCGAGAAGGTGACGAGATCTGGGGTGTTCACCCTCCCTTCCTCAGTAGCGGCCATACCTGAATTCTCCCACTCGACAGCCAGTACTTGTCAACATGCAAGTACTCCTCTACTCTCGAAACCACGAAGCCCCGACTGGTGGTTGCAAACCAAGTCGGGGCCGCAGGACGGCCGTTGCTGGTGGTTGCACACCAGCAACGGCCTGAATCCCAGCGCGGTGGTTGCACACCTGCTGGGCGCCCGGACCAGCCTGAAGGAAGCAGGTGGACCAGACATGACAGATAGTACTTGCGTTTCTCGTAGTACTGACAGCGGCCGGCGACTCCGTTCGGATGACGCCTCCGCCCGCCCGATCGATTCCGACCCGCACCCCGACGAGGTTCTCCGCCGCGTTCTGGGTCGCCCCGCCCTGAAGCTGTCCCGTCTGCCCAGCGAGCCGGATGCTCGTCGCCGCATGATCGCGGCGCGGGGGTGGTGAGGGTGAGGGAGTCGGAGCTGGCTGCGATGGAGGAGTACCGCGGTGAGGGGCTGACGGCCCGCATCGTCGACATCTCCTCGGACCCGCAGAATCCGTCGAACTCCTGCCTGGACCTCTATCAGGCGGCTGTGCAGGACGCGTTTTCGAATGCGGCTCGGTACGGGTCGCAGCCCGGCGAGGGGTGGTCGTGATGTCGCCGGCGGATCGTCTGCTGGATGTACTGAACGGCTGGTTGGCGGTGACGTCGTCGTCGGGTCCGGTGGCGGGCCGCCTGGAGTTGGTCACGCCGGAGGGTGCGGCGTTGTTCGCGAAGCTGTCGCTGGGGCAGGTGGAGCGTTTGGGTCATCTGCTGGCGGTGGATGAGTCGGTGCTGCGGGCGCGCGCCGAGACGAGGCCTCCTCACCTGAACTAGTCCGCTCCCGCGGCGTGTTCCTGGCGGTTCGCTGTAGCCGCTGTTCTTCCCGGCCCGAATGGCCGGTGTTCTGCTCCATCAATCTCGTGAAGGGGTACGACCATGTCCGAAATGACACAGGTCCCGACGGTGAACGACTGGTGGCCGTCGGAGGCGGATGTCGAGGCGGCGCAGGCTGCGGTCCGCGCCCAGCTGATCGACAACTTCGTGGCGGCGCTGCGCGAGGGCAGCGTGGAAGAGCGCTTTTCCGTGCTTCAGGACGCCGCGCGGTATGACGAAGTCAACCCGGACAGCAGCCCAGTCGTCGACGAGCTGCACGCCATCCACGACAACCGTGCGGTTCTGGGGAGGGCTGTCTGACCTGCAACAAAAGAAGTCGAAGACGAAGAAGGGGTGGGGTTTGTGTCTGTTCGATCTGAGGTGGCGCCGGTGGAGTCGGCGTCGGCGGAGGGGTCGGGTGTTGTGGCGGCGGTGCCGGTGCAGCAGGTGGCGTCGTGGCCGGTAGCGGTGGCGCAGATGCTGTCGCCGTTGTCGGTGTTCGAGCCGGAGCGTGTGGAGTTGTGCACGCGGTATCGGATGGCGCTGGTGGATGAGACGCCGGCGGCGGCGCATGTGGATGCGGCGGTGCATCACCTGCGTGCGGCGCTGGGGGCGTTGGGGCGTGAGGATCGGCAGCGGATGCGTGGCGCCCTGGAGGCGGTGGGGTGCGAGGTCAAGCGGATCGCGGCCGAGGTGGGTGTCTATTCCTGAGTGGCCTGTCGGATCACTGTGCTCCGCGGCCAGCGGGTCGTGGGGTGCGGAGGTCGGACAGTCCGGCCGTGGTGGGAGGTTCTTGTGGAGTTCCGTAAGGGCGACAAGGTCGTCGTGGTTGAGGGCGGCAGTGAGAATCCCGGCACGGAGGGGCGGCAGGGTGTCGTGTTCTATGACGGGGCCCTATCGGGTGGCCTGATCGCCGTGAAGGGTATCGACGGTCGGCTGCGGGAGACAGTGCAGGGCTACCGCGGTTACACGGCTGACCAGCTGCGCCGCCTCTGACGTCAGCCTTCACTGCTCGGCTCCACTGGGCCGAGCGGTGAGGAGAGCCGTCAGGGCTCGCTGATCAATCCCTTGGGTGTCGTGTCCTCGGCACCTCCATGTCCGAAGCAGGGAGAAGACCATGACGTTCAATCCGTTTGCCCAGTTCGTCGATGACTTCAAGAAGGAGTTCGGCCTGAGTGAGGCGACTGCCCGCCATGCGATTGAGGTGATGCTCAGCATCATGGTCGGCATGCCCGGCGAGGCGGGGCAGCGTGAGTTCGAGCGCGTCACGAAGGAGGCCCTGGCCGCGGGCGAGGCGTGGGCTCAGGAGTTCATCTCGAAGTCCATCGAGAAGAAGCTGCCGGAATACCGGGTGACCTACACCAAGGCCTTGAAGCGCGGCGTGGACCCGGAAACGGCTCTGGTCTGGGAGCACGGCGAGCTGGAGCCCGAGTCCGCCGCCGAGGTCGTCCGGATTCTGCGTCTGCGGAAGGGTGAGTGATCGCCGTGACGGACGTGGTGGTCACGTCGTTCGGGTTCGGGCACGGGCCGGTGCCGGAGGCGCACATCGTGGTGGATCTACGGCAGCACTTCCGGGACCCGCACGTGCGGCCGGGGCTGCGGGAGATGACAGTGCGGGATCGTCCGGTGCGGCGTGCGGTGATGCGGACGCCGGGTATCCGGCCGGTGCTGAAGGCGACGCTCGCGCAGGTCAAAGCGTTCCGTCGCGGCCCGTCGGCGGGCGTGGTGACGATCGCGTTCGGGTGTGTCGGAGGCCGGCATCGCAGTGCCGTGGCCGCGCATGTCCTGGCCCGTCGCCTGCGGCGCCGTGGGCTCTCGGTCGAGCTGCGTCATCGCGACATCCGTCGTCCGGTCATCTCTCGGTGAAGGGGAGCCTTTCGTGACGATCTTTTCTCCTGCCGGTCAGCCTGTTGATCAGTCGGCGGTCTACCGGGAGCTGGCTGATGCGCAGGAGCAGATCCGGAATGCGAACAGCATCGGGGCGACGCTGCTGGGTGCGTCGATCACGGGTGCGGGCATTGCGGTGCCGCTGCTCGCCGACCGGATCGGCAGCTTCACTGCTCATCAGCCGGCCCTCGTCCTCGTCCTGGCCGCGGGTGGTGTGGCGGGGATGGTCCTGGCGTTGTGGCAACTGCTCTCTGCGGTCCTGCCGCGTGTCCGGACTGCAGGTCACACGGCTCCGTTCCTGGCCTATGCGACAGCGCCCGATCTGAACGCCGTGAGGGCCCTGATCGTGACCACCAGTCCGGATGCTGAGCTGCGCGCCGTGTCCCGTATCGCTCGGGCCAAGTATCTGCTCTTGCGTGGGCTGGCCGCTTCCTGAGGGCCGCGATCGTGCTGCTGTCGGCGGCCGGTGTCCTTGCCCTTGCTGCCTGATCTTCGTCTGGAGAGGTCCAGTGAACCCGCACCACGCCCCTGTTGTTCTGCCGGAGCCGCGTCCGGTGGAGTGGCCGCCGCCGTCCGCGGCCGAGGTCCTGAAGCGTGCCCGTATCGCCGCGGACGAGGTCCTGGCCGCGGCGGAGGCTGAGGCTGCGAAGCTGCGCACCGAGTCCGCGGCGCTGAGGACCGAGGCCGAGGTCGAGACGGCTGATGCTGAGCGGCGTGCGCAGCTGGCAGTCGCTGAGCATGGGCGTCTGACAGACCAGCTTGGCGAGGAGTTGAAGGCGAAGCGGGAGGCGGTGCGGCTCAATGAAGAGAGGGCAGAGCAGGTCGCCGCTGAGGCTGCGGAGATGCTTGCCGCGGCCCGGGCGGAGGCTGCCAGCATCACGGAGTCCGCCAGGGATGAGGCTGGCCGGCTCCGGGCTGAGCTTGCTCAGCTGCAGGAGAGTGCCGGGGAGCGGGAGCAGACGAAGGCTCGCCGGGACAAGAAGATCGACGACTGGTCGCCGAGGGTTGCCCTCACGGCGGTCGTCGGTCTCACCGCCTCCGGCGAGTTCGCGCTCGCCCAGCTTGCCGGGTGGCCGCAGGCGATCGCGTGGCTGCTGCCGCTGGGCATCGACGTGTACGTCGTTCAGGCGCTGCGCCGGCACCGGGATGTGAGCGCCGCGCTGATCCTGATGGTCGCCGCGAACGCGATCTATCACCTTGCGGCGGCGGGGTTGTTCGGGGTCCGTGACGGGCGCCCCGAGTGGTGGCTCATCGTTGGTGTCGCGGCGATCGCTCCGTTCGTGATGTGGCGCCTGCACAAGATTGTTGAGCCGCCTCGTGAGCGCCGTAAGGCACACGATGGCGAGCGTCCGGAGGTGTCTGTTGAGGCGCTCACGGAGGTCGGTTTTGAGCGCGCCGATGAGCGCCATGACCAGCGGCGGAAGGCGCTCACCGGGCGCCCGGCTGAGCGCGTGAGTGAGCGCCCGGATGAGCGCCTCGAAGGCGCTCAGAGTGAGCGCTCGGTGAGCGCTGGTGGTGAGCGCCGGGACGCTCAGGGAGGGCGCCCGGATGAGCGTCGCCGTGAGCGTCGTGAGCGCGCGCAGAAGAAGCCGAAAGCGAGCGTCCGCCGGACGCTCACCGAGCGCCGCCGTGAGCGTGTCCGCCGCCTCTACGACGAGCTCGGCAAGCGCCCCGAATGGACGGACATCCGCGACGTGCTCGTTGCCGACAAGCTCGCCGCCAAAGACATCTCACGGTCGTCGTGCCAACGGGTCCGCGACGCCATCGAATCCGACGAGCCGGCGCTCGCCGCGCTCGGTTCCGACAACGCCCGCGTCATCACCGCGGGCTGATCACCCTGACCGTCTGAGACCTCGGAGGTTCTCATGGCTATCCCGTTCTCTCCGCCCGGCCCGGGCCAGGCGCCGCTGCCGCCGCGTCCGCCGCGCCCGCAGGCGGTGCACAAGACCCGGAACGGTGGCGGCTTCAACGTCAAGCCGGTCGTCAACGTGAACCTGACGAAGACCGCGCCGGAGCCTCGCGGCGGACGGCCGGGCGGCGGGCAGAAGGGGGCCGGCGTGCCCGGGTCGGAGTTCAACTCGAACGACGACATCCGCGCCTTTTCGGAGCACCTGCGGAAGACGGCCCGGCAGCGGGCGGTCGAGCGGTCGCTGGACGCGGCGCAGCTGGAGGCGGTGCTCCGGAACATCCCGGACGCGTCCGGGTCTATGGCGGGGGCCCGGGCCCGGGCGCGCCGGGTGTCCCGGCATCTGAAGCTGATCGCTGCGGCGGAGAAGGCCATCGCGAAGTGGGCGACGGCTCTGTTCGCCCAGTTCGAGCGGGAGTTTGAGTCCGAGCTGCGGAAGGTCGGCAAGGCCCGGACGCAGCAGCAGCCCAGGCCATTCGACTGGGGCTGACACCACGTCTGACCTGCACTGACACCGTCTGACACCTCTCCTGACACTGGAGTTGACACCATGGCTGACAGCCTCAAAGCCGATCTGCGGAAGGCCGTCACGCACCCTCGTTCCCGGCCTTGGCTGGCTGTCGCCGCCGAGCTGCCGGCCACGGTCACCGCCCATGCCCTGTGGGGCGATTCACCGGCTGCTGCGGTCGGCCTGACCGTGGCGGCCGGTGTCCTCACCGCGGCGACGTGGTGGGCGGGTGAGGGCACGAAGGCCGCGCGCCGGATCCACGCAACCCTGTCGACTGGCGCCGGCACCTCATACCTCGTCCTGGGTACCGTCACGGACCCGCTTGACCCTGGCCTGCTGTCCACGCTGGTCATTGGCGGGGCGGTGGCGGCGGGCGGGTGGAACATTCGTCAGGCCCTGCGGGTCAACCCCGACCGCACGAGCGGTGAGCAGGGCGCGACCGAGACCGGGGTGCTGGTGAAGGCCCTGGGTAGCGCGAAGGCGGCTCTGCGTGGCGCGCCGAAGGTGGAGCCGAACAAGGTCACGGCTCCGCTGCAGCTGTCCGCCGGTGAGATGACGCAGGATGAGCTGGGGAACCGGATCAAGCATATTGCCAGTGAGCTGGGCACTTCTCCCAACAGCGTCCGGTTCGTACCCGACCCGGACCGGGCCGACCGCACCACGATGGTGATCGTGCCCGAGGACCAGCTGAAGACGACCACCCCCTGGCCCGGGCCGTCCAACCTGGGTGGATCTATCACGGATCCCATCCCCCTCGGGATTTACGAGGACGGTGAGCAGGCTGTCCTGTGGTTCCCGGCTGACGAGGGCGCGAAGCGCAACGCCACGCACTTCCTCGCAGCTGGCATGAACGGATCCGGGAAGTCCGCCGGGATCTCGGAGGCCATCACGGAAGTGCTGACCAAGGTGGATGTCATCGTCTGGGCCGTCGACCCGTCGAAGGGCATGCAGACGTTCGGCCCGTTCCTGCCGTACCTGGACTGGGCGGAGATGACGATGGCGGGCGGCGAGGCAATGATCGATGTCCTGTCGCCGGTCATCACCGCCCGGGCCGATGCCCTGGGACGGGCCGGCTTCAAGAACTGGACCCCCTCGGCGTTCGAGAAGCTCGGCATGCCATACATGATTGTGTGGATCGAGGAGGCAGCGAAGTTCTTCCGTGAAGGCACGGAGATGGAGGGCCTGGTGATGGAGGCCCGCTCGGCGGGGATCTCCGTCATCATCAGCCTGCAGAGGCCCAGCTCAACCTCGATGCCCACTGACGTGCGTGAACAACTCGGCGGGGTCGTCTGCTTTGGCGTCAAGGGTGCTACGACGGCCGACATGGCGCTGCCCGATGACGTTCGTGACGCCGGGGCCCGCCCCGAAGCCTGGGAAAACCGCCGGCCCGGCTACGCCTACCTCGTCGCCCCCGGCGTCGACGAGGAGCGGTACGCGATGCCGCTGCGCACCTACTACATCGACGACGAGCAGATCGGCGGCGTCCTCGCCATCGCACCCCGGCCACCCGTCGACCCGGTCACGGCCCAGGCCGCGGGAGAGGCCTACGCCAACCGGACCCGCTACGACGCTGACACCCCGCTGACCAGCGCTGACACCCACAGCAGCCAGGCACCCGAGGAGGATGCTATGGCCCAGGAGCAGACCAGCGACGACGAGGAAGCCCGCCTCGATCTGCAGGTGAGCAGGCAGGTCTTTGCGGCCGCCGGAGTTGAGACCGAAGGCCTCGACCTGGATGTCGACCCTGACCGAGAGATTCCGCCCGTGGGCGATGTGTGGACCTTCGGCCAGTCGGCCACAGGCCCGCACGGCTCCCGGACGACCGAGGAGGCGGTAGCCGAGCTGCACGCCATCCTCGAGGAGTTCCGCGAGCAGGGGCTGACTCAGATCGGCCCGCGGCACTTCCAGCCCTACTGGGGCAAGGGGGCCCGCCTGGATCGTTCGCGGGCCTGGGTGAGCGAGAAGCTGACCCACCTGGCCGATGAAGGGCTGCATCTCGCCGAGACTGACGAGCCGGGCGTGTACACGCTCCTGGAACCCGAGCTTGTCGGGGCCTGACACTCCCTGACACCACGTCTGACCTGCACTGACACCGTCTGACACCCGATCGAGGTGTCAGACGGTGTCAGGAGGGGGTGTCAGCGGGGTCTGACACCCCCTCCCGCCTTAGGTAACGCGTGCGCGCGAGGGGCCGCTGACACCGCTCTGACACCCCCTCCTGACACCCCTCCGACTGTCAGAGGATGCAAACTGTGACTAATACCAACAAGAAGGATGCGGATGCCAGGGTCTTGACCATCGCCCTCCGCACCTGGGCCGACGACGACCCCCACGACGCGCCGACCACTGCCCGGCTCGCCATCCGGACCCCGCCCGACTGGGAACACGTCGGCGTTGTGAACCTGACTCACCGGACCCAGCAGAGGATCCTCGGCCTCCTCCGACGCGACATCGCCGAGCAGCACCCTGGCCCGACCAGCCCCCAGCGAGCCGCCGCCATCATTGACGGCCTCCTCGCCGAACACCGCGCCGCAGGGCGCACGCACATCCGCGCCACCGATCTCGTCAGCGCAGCCCCGCGCATCGGCCGCTCGCGGGCCTGGATCGCCGAGCACATCACCCGCCTCGTCGACGCCGGCTACCTGCAGGAGACCTGGCGCCCAGGCCGATTCCGCCTCTGAACACCCACCTCGGAAGGAAGATCCCATGAACCCCCTGCCTGAGCCCCTCGTCGGCTGGCCCACCGTTCAGCCGTACACGCCCGCCCGTCAGCCCGTGCTGGGTGCTGTCGAGCTCTACGCGGAGCGGGCAGCCGTCGTGTACGTGCCCGCGCCCGGCGGGCAGATGGTGCCGGTCCTGCGCGAGCACCTCCCCGTCCAGGCTCCTGCCGTGACCGCGCCGCGGGACCTGGAGCCGCGCCCGGTGATCGATCCGGTCGCCCAAAGGCTGGTGGGCGCCGGGGCCCTGGGAGCGGGGGCTGGGT
>NZ_JBPQTS010000170.1:0-14813 GCF_051386455.1 Streptomyces sp. URMC 124 | reverse complement strand
AGCACCGCCGAGACCACCGCGCTGGCCGCGAACGCCGCCGCGGCGATCAGCAGCGCGAAGGCGTACCCGGAGCTCGTCGCCGCCCCGGCGCTCTCCCCCGCGTCCCGCAGGCTGCTCGCGTGTGCGGTGGCGAGGGAGACGAGGACGGCCAGCCCGACCGTGGGGCCGACCTCCATGGCCGTGTTGACGACGCCGCCCGCGAGCCCGGCGCGCTCGTCCTCGACGTCCTCCAGGGCGACGACGGTCGACCCCGAGAAGACGCATGCGATGCCCACCGGGAAGACGATGAGGCCGGCGAGCAGGGTGCCGGCGTAGGCGCTGCCGGCGCCCAGCTGTCCGATCAGCACGAGCCCGGCGGCCGCGACCAGCAGCCCGCCCACCGTGACCGCGCGTCCCCCGAACCGCCCGATGAGCCGCCCGGCCAGCATGCCGGTCACGACCTGCGCCGCGCTGAAGGGGAGGAAGGCGGCGGACGTCAGCAGCGGGGAGGCGTCCCGCACCTCCTGGAAGTACAGGGACAGCAGGAAGAAGATGGTCGACATGCCGGCCGAGCCGATGAAGACGGCCCACAGGGCCGTGGCCCGGTGCCTGCGGGCCAGGAACCCCAGCGGCACCAGCGGGTGCGACACCCGCAGCTCGACCGCCACGAACGCGGCGAGCAGCAGCGCCCCGGCCGCGATCGGCCCCCACACGACGCCCTCGCCCCAGGACCGCTCGCCCGCCTCGACGAGCCCGTAGCTCATGACGGTCAGCCCGGCCGTGACCAGGACCGCGCCCGGCACGTCCAGCCGCACCCGCACCGGGTCGGGACCCGCGGGCAGCACCCGCCGCGCCGCGGCCACGGCGATCAGCGAGACCGCCACGGGCACCACGAACGACCACCGCCACGACACCCACGTCGAGACCGTCCCGGACAGCAGCATCCCCGCCGTCGCCCCGAAGCCGGCCAGCCCGCCCCACACGGCGAGGGCGCGCGCGTGCCGGGTCTCGTCGGGGTAGAGGGAGCGGACGAGGGACATCGCGGCGGGGGCCGCGAGCGCCGCCCCGACGCCCTGGACGAAGCGGCCCCCGAGCAGGAAGGCGAAGCCGGGCCCGAGGCCGGCGGCCGCCGAGGCCAGCCCGAAGACCGCGGCCCCGGCCACCAGCGCCCGGCGCCGCCCCATGAGATCCGCCAGCCGCCCGCCGAGCATCAGCAGGCCGCTGAACGACAGCCCGTACGCGGCGCTGACGAGCGTCAGCTGCGCGCCGGACAACCCGAGGTCGTGCTGGATCGCCGGCAGCGCCGGCGACAGCATCGTGATGGCCAGGATCAGAACGACCTGCACGGCGCCCAGCAGGGCGAAACCGCGTCCGGTGCGCGCGACCGCGCCCGGAGCCGGTGCGTTACCGGAGGACATGTCTTCCCTCTTTCCGATCTTTCTTATATTCCCGATCTTTCTGATCTTTCTGATCTTTCCGACATGCACTTCACCCCTGCCCCGGCAGCCTCACCGACTGCTCGTGCCGGAACACGTCCCTCGGGTCCCACCGCGCCTTGACCGCCTGCAGCCTGCGGTAGTTCCCCTTGAAGTACAGCTCGTGCCACGGCACTCCGGACCCGTTCCATCGCGCCGTGTTCAGGTCGGCGTCCGCGTAGTTGACGAAGCAGCCGTCCGTCACGTCGCCCGGTCTGGGCACGCCCCCGGAGGCCGCGTAGACGTCCTGGTAGAACTCGCGGATCCAGGTCAGGTGCCGCTCGTCGTCCGCGGCGTCCTGCCAGAAGGTGATGTAGTGCAGCTTCATGACGGAGTCGCGCTGCGGGACGGCCGTCTCCGCCGGTCCCACCGCGTTCACCCGGCCCCCGTACGCGCTGATCATGACCACGGACAGGGGCCCGGAGAAGTCGTCGCGGGTCAGGTGCCGGTAGAACGCTTTGAGCTGGTCCTCCGGGAAGCCTTTGCGCATGTAGGCCGACTTGGCCTTGAAACGGGTCGTGGTGTCGGGCGCGGTGAAGCCCGGCCAGGACGTGGTGGCGTGCAGCCAGGAGATCGTCCGGCGGTCGTCCACCCGGTAGCGGACGCCCACGCCCTGCGCGACGGCGGCCAGGAAGGCGTCGAGCAGCCCGGAGGCGTTCGGCACGGACGCGTCGATCTGCGTCGTCATGGAGAACGACCCGGCGGACTTGTGCGTCGGCTTCAGCTGGCTGAACAGGCTCGCGTACGGCGATCCGGGCGCGCTGTTGCGCTCGCACCACCGGCCGTAGTTCCGCAGGATCGTGGTGAACGCCGCCTCGGTCATGCCCTCCCACGGCCACGTCACCGTGGAGACGTGCACCTCGGACGGCGGCTGCGGCAGCAGCCCGGCGGGGTCGGCCCCGCCGGCCCCCGGCGCCCGCATCAGATACCGCGTGACCACTCCGAGCGCGCCTCCGCCCGCGCCCGTGTGTGCCCACAGCAGCTCCCGGTTGGGGTCGCTCTCCTCCCGCGTGGCGACCACCTTCCGTGCGGTGCCCTTCGCGTCGACGACGACCGCCTCGATCCCGTACAGGTGGTCCACGACCAGCCCGTGCAGCCGGGACAGCGCACCGTATCCCCCGCCCACGATGTGCCCGCCCGCGCCCACCGAGGGGCAGGTGCCGCCGGGCACGGTCACGCCCCAGCCCCGGTACAGCGCGCGGTAGGCGTCGCCCAGGCGGGCGCCGGGCTCGATGAAGAACGCGCGCCGACCGGCGTCGTAGCCGACGCGGTCCATGGAGCCCATGTCGATGACGAGGCGTACGTCGTCCGTGGTCACGAAGTTCTCGTAGCAGTGGCCCCCGCTGCGCACGGCGGGCTTGCGGCCCGTGTCGACGGCCTCCTGGACGGCCGCGAGCACGTGGTCGGCCGATCCGACGAGGCGTACGGCGTCGGGCGTGCCCACCCAGCGGCGGTTGGCGCCCCAGACGAGGTCGGGGTAGCGGCGGTCGGAGGGGCGGACGGTCAGCGCTCCGGAGGCGGCCTGCTCGCCACCGGGCCCCGGTCCGTCGGCCAGCGCCCTCCCCGCCGGGCCGCCCAGCGCCGCCGCCGCACCCACGGCGGCGGCACCGGCGACGACCTGGCGACGGGAGTACGCCCCGCGCGGCCGGTGCTCACGCATCGTCGGCCACCTGCAGGGCGCTGCGCCGCAGGACCGCCGTCATGGCGTCGAGGGTCGCGGCGAAATCGGCGTCGAGTTCGTGGAGGTAGGAGTTCTCGCGGAGCACGGCCGAGGAGGGGGCGTCGGTCAGGGTGATGCTGAGCGTGAGGGTCAGGTCGCCGTCCTCGTCCTCGCCCATCTGGTTGGTGATCACCGCGAGGTCGGAGGCGTCCGCGTGCCGGAAGGTGATGCGGCCCGCGGCGGCGTCCGGGGTGACGCGCTGGACGAGGAGCTGCGAGCCGCGCCGGGCCTCGCGCAGGAACCCGTCGTCGTAGCGCTCCAGGACCCGGCACTCGCTGATGGCGGGCACGTAGCCGACGGGGTTCTCGGCCTTGTGCAGCAGGGCCCTCCACAACCGCTCGCGCGTGGTGCAGGAGGTACCGGTGGCATCGCCGGTTTCTGCGGCGTCGACCTTGCGGGTCCACGAAAGCGTGATCATGCGTTCTCCTGAGGCGGCGGACGACGGGAATGGGAGAAGAGGGAGAAGCGGGAGAATCGGGAGAAGCGGGCGGGCGAAACGACGGCCGGCCGGCCGGCGGTCAGCCGGTCAGCGCATCAGCCGGTCAGCGGTCAGCCGGTCCATGGAAGTCTTCGCCGCATTCCGGACCCCGGTCAAAGGCCCTCCCCCTACTGCGTCAGGTGCCGCGAACCGCCTCCGACCGCGCCCTTTCCACCTGACGAAGTGCGCCGCGCGCATATTCGCCGCGCACCCGACTCCCCTGATGCTGGACTCAGTTGATGCGGCCCGGCACGACCGGCGCCCGCCCGGCACCCGACGCAGCACACCACCCGGCACCCGACCCGGCAGGCGCGGAAACAGGAATCAGGAATCAGGAGATACGCGATGTCCAAGCGATTCACAGGCAAAGTTGTCCTGGTCACCGGGGGCGGCGAGGGCATCGGCCGCGCTGCCGCCTTCGCGTTCGCACGGGAGGGCGCCGAGGTCGTGGTCGCCGGCCGGCACCCGGAAATGCTGCACGACACCGTTGAGGAGATCAAGGCGCTGGGCGGCAGCGCCAGTTGCGGAATAGCCGACGTGACCCACCACGGCGAGAACGGCGACGCCTCCGACGCGGAGGCGATCGTGGCCGCCGTCGTCGAACGGCACGGCCGGCTGGACGTCGCCTTCAACAATGTCACCGAACTCGGCCCCGACCAGCCGGTGGCGGAGATCAGCGAAAGCGTCTGGGGCGAGACCCTGGCCGCCAATCTGACCGGTGTCTGGCTGTCCATGAAGCACGAGATCGCGCACATGGAGCGCAACGGCGGCGGCGTGATCGTCAATACGGCCAGCAACATCGGCAGCCAGGGCATGCTGCCGGGTCTCGGCGCGTACGCCGCGTCGAAGGCGGCGGTGAGCACCCTCACCCAGACCGCCGCGCGCGAATACATCGACAAGGGCATCCGCATCAATGCGATCAGCCCGTGCCCGCTGGGCCGCGGCGCCAAGGTGGAGGAGATCGCCGACACCGTGCTGTGGCTCGCCTCGGACGAGGCGTCCTACGTCGTCGGCCACGACCTGGTCCTGGACCGCAAGACCGCCGTCTGACGGCTCCGAGAGCCCGCGTCACCGAGAGCCTCGCCTCCGTCACCGAGAGCCCCGCGTCACCGAGAGGACTGCGAGAGACGACATGGCCAACATCCTTATCGCCGGGGGCGGCATCGGCGGTCTCGCGGCCGCCGTGTCCGTGGCCCGCCAGGGTCACCGGGCGACCGTGCTGGAGCGCAGCGACGTCTTCGGCGAGGTCGGCGCGGGCATCCAGCTCGGCCCCAACGCCTTCCACGCCCTCGACCGGCTCGGCGTGGGCGCGGAGGTCCGCGCGCGGGCGGTGCTCATCGACGAGCTGCAGTTCATGGACGGCACGACGGGCGAGCGCATCACGCGCATGCCGCTCACCGGCGCCTACCGGGAGCGCTTCGGCAATCCGTACGCCGTCGTGCACCGCGGCGACCTCTACCAGGCGCTGCTCGACGCGTGCCGCGCCCACCCCGCGGTCACCCTCCTCGGCGGCCACTACGTGGTGCGCTACGAGCAGGACGCGACCGGTGTCACCGCCGTCACGTGCACGGGCCGCCCCTTCCGCGGCGACGTGCTGATCGGTGCCGACGGGATCCGCTCGGCCGTGCGCCGGCAGCTCGTGGGCGACGGCGAACCGCGGGTGTCCGGGCACACCATCTACCGCTCGGTGATCCCCATGGAGCAGGTGCCGCAGGAGCTGCGCTGGAACAGCGTGACCCTGTGGGCCGGGCCGAAGTGGCACTTCGTGCACTACCCCATCGCGGGCGGCAAGTGCCTGAACCTGGCGGCCACCCGGGACGACGCGGCCACCGACCCGGTGGCGGGGCTGCCGGTGCCGGCCGACGACGTGATCGCCGAGTTCCCCGAGCTGGGCCACGCCGCGCGGCGGCTGCTGGAGCTCGGCCGGGGCTGGCGGGCGTGGGTGCTGTGCGACCGCGACCCGGTGCCGGACTGGACGGACGGCCGGGTGACGCTCCTGGGTGACGCCGCGCACCCCATGCTGCAGTACGCCGCGCAGGGCGCGTGCATGGCGCTGGAGGACGCGGTGCTGCTCGGCGAGCTGCTGCAGGGCGCGGAGCCGGGCGAGGCCTCCCTGGGGCGGCGGCTGGAGAAGTACAACGCGGCGCGCTGCGAGCGCACTTCGCGCACACAGCTGGTGGCCCGCGAGATGGGCCGGCAGCTGTACCACCCGGCGGGGGACGCGGCCCGCGCGCGCAACCGGATGCTCTGCTCCCTCACCACGGACGAGATGTACGACAAGGTCGACTGGCTGCACGCCGGGGTGCGCTGAAGCATGCGACGAACGCCCCCGGGGAGCGGGGGCGTTCGTCGCGTGGGGGACTGCTGTGTACCGGGCGGGCCGGATCAGTGACGGGTCAGCGGATCAGTGACCGTGGTGCCCGTCGTCGTGGTGCCCGTACCCGTGGTGACCGCCGTGGTCGTAGCCACCGTGGCCACCGTGGTCGTAACGGCCGTGGTCGTGGTCGTAACGGCCGTGGTCGTGGCGGTCCCAGTGGTCGTCGTGACCACCCTCGTGACGGTGGTGGCCGCCGTGGTGACGCTCGCTGTTCCAGGAGCCGTTGCCCGAGATGATCGGGATCTCGTCCAGGATGTGCGACAGCGGGTCGTCCCCGTCGCTGATCGTGGAGTTCTCCGTGCAGGACTGCTGCTGCTGCGAGGAGAGGATCGGGATGTCCTGGAGACCGATGTTGATCAGGGCGAGCAGCGACTGGGCACCGAGCTTGCCGATGCCGATGCACGGCTTGTTCAGCGAGCCGTTGATCAGGCCCATCTGCGGGCTCATGTAGCCGCCCGTCCAGGTGTTGCCGTACATCTGACCCGCGCCGTTGGCGTTCGCAACGTCCTGGCCGTTGCCGACGGCCATGGCGGGGCTCGCCGACACGCCGGCCGCGGAAGCCACGAGTGCGGTCGTGGCCACTACTTTCTTGATCACGCTTGGTTCCTCGTTCTGGCTCGACGAATTACGGGAGCTCTCTGCCTAACCGGGAAAATTCCGTGAGGTTATTACCGCGCCCGCCCCTTCACCCCTTCGGCCCAGCGCCCGCGCGACCGCCGGGGGATTGCCCCGGAATGGTCCGGGACTTCGAAAAGGGAAAGCCCCCTGCAGCGGGGCCCGCACACCCGCCGCAGGGGACTTACGCGCTGACGGCTCAGTGACCGCCGAAGCCGCCGTGACCGAAGCCGTTGTGGCCGTAGCCGTCGTGACCGCCGTGGTGACCGCCGTGGCCGCCGTGGTGACCGCCGTCGCTCTTGTTCCCGGAACCGTTGCCCGAGATGATCGGGATCTCCGACAGGATGTGCGACAGCGGGTCGTCCCCGTCGCTGATCGTGGAGTTGTCGGTGCACTGCTGCTGCTGCTGCGACGTGAGGATCGGGATGTCCTGGATGCCGATGTTGAGGAGCGCCAGCACGGACTGGACACCGATCTTGCCGATGCCGAGGCACGGCTTGTTCAGCGTGCCCTGGATCAGGCTCATCTGCGGGCTTTCCTTGCCGCCCGTGTGCGTGTTGCCGTAACCGGTCTTCGCGGCGTTGCCGTTGGCAACGTCCTGGTCGTTCCCGATAGCCATCGCGGGGCCGGAGATGGTGCCGACCGCGGACACCGCGAGGGCGGTCGTCGCAATTGCCTTCTTGAGCACGTCCTAAGCCTTTCGATCGTGTAGCGCCCCCACTGGGAAAGCGTTCTGAATAACTCCGGGACTATTCGGAAGTTCCGGGCTTTCACTCATTCGAGCCAGTGCGGGCGCCACACGTAGGACTGCCGGACAAATGTAAATACGGTGCGCGGCACGGAAGGCAATACGGTTAATACCGTTAATACCGTTAATGCTGTTCATACTGCCGGCGGTCGGTACTGGCCGCCCTGGACGGCCGCGAGGACGCCGCCGTCGGCGAGCGCCCCCGTCAGAAGGCGGCGTCGACGGTGCGCGCCGTCGCCGCCATCGCCTCGTACAGCACGCCCTCGCTCTGTGCGCCCAGCAGGATGGGGCCGTCGCCGATCCTGAACACCGGTGGCGCCGGGACGCCGTGGCGTCGCAGCCGGTGCAACTGCCCGCGCAGCTCGTCCGCTTCCTCCGACCCCTTCGCCAACGTGCCCGCCCCGCCCGGACCGAGGTCGACCCCGCACTCCTCGGCGATGGCCCGCAGCACCGGTTCACCGGCGATGTGCAGCCCGTCGGTGAAGTGGGCGCGGAAGAGCCGTTCGACGACGGGCTCGGCCAGGCCCTGCTCGGCGGCGCGGCCGATGAGCAGGTGGGCGCGGAAGCTGCCGGTGGCCACGGCCCGGTCGTAGCGCAGTTCCAGCCCGTCGCGGGCGGCCTGCCAGGTGAAGATCTCGGCCTGCGTCGCGGCGTACGGGCCGAGCATGCGCTCCAGTACGGGCATCAGGGGCTGCGGGCTGTCGGAGGCGGCCGGGGCGATCTCGTAGGGGCGGAAGGTGATCGCGACGTCGGTGCCCTGCGCGCGCATGCGCTCGGCCGCGCGGACGAGGCGCGTGTAACCGATGTAGGAGTGGACGCAGATCACGTCCAGGACCATGTCCGCCTTCACCATTCGGATCCCCCTCCGACGCCCGCCGGCCCCGGACGCGCGCCCCGCGCTCACTTACCGGCCGGTTGACTAGTCAGGGAGAACGTAAGACGTGACTTGTGGGTCGTCAAGCACGTATGTCAAGGAATGGGTGACGATGCACGCCTCACGGGGTGTCCGGGGAACGATGCTGACGCGGCCCATGTCGGGCGCCTCTATGGCCACTTGGCTACCACGCGACCATTCTGACCACGACAATGTACGTATTGCGTGTCGGTGGTGTCGCGGTCGGCCGCTGCGCCCTCCGCCGGGGGCTCTTTCTGCGGCATGATCTCCACTCCCCCCGGCGTGTCCGGAGGCGGACCGGCACGTCCACCTGCTTGTTGCTTGCAAGCGCGGCCAGTTGGGATCGGCAGGAAGGTAGGCTGCCAGCTAACCGGGCGTCAAGTAGGTTCAGCTGGGGGGCGACAGGTTCACGACAACGGCAGGAGAGACCCATGGGCAGCACCCCTCAGGCGCGCAGGAGCGACACCCGGGAGCGCATCCAGAAAACGGCCCTGGACCTCTTCGTCTCGCGTGGTTACGAGAAGACGTCGCTACGGGAGATCGCCGAGGAACTCGGCGTCACGAAGGCGGCGCTGTACTACCACTTCAAGACGAAGGAGGACATCCTCAGCGCGATCTCCAGGGATCTGGGCAGGCCGGTCGACGAACTCATCGCCTGGGCGGAGGAACAACCACCCACGATGGAAACCAAGCGGGAGCTGCTGCGCCGCTACAGCGTGGCGCTCGGATCGGCGATGCCGATCTACCACATCCTGCAGGAGAACCAGGCGACGCTGCGGGACCTGGCGATCGGCCGGGAACTGCGCGAGCGCGTCACCGCGATCTCGCGGCTGATGCACGCGGGTGACCTGGCGTTCGGGTGTCACGCGCGGGTGGCGAGCGCGGTGATGACGGTCCACTTCGGGGCGTTCGCGCCGGAGGCGCTGGCCGGCACGACGGAGGAACGGCGCGAGGCCCTCTTGGACGTGGCCCTCGACACCCTGTCCGGGGTCCGGCCCACCGCCCTAGCAGCCGGCCCCAACTAACCCGACGGGCCCGGCCCGCGCTCCTCCCGCCGCAACGGCGCCCAGCCAACACGGCGCATCCCGGCGGTGCCCGACCGCCCCGCGGCCCGCACGGCACCGCCGGACACCACCGCCGCGGCGCACCACCGCCGCGGCGGAAAGAAAAGCCCAGGCCCCGCCGCCCCAGCACCGGCACCGACCACTCCGGCCCCGGCCCACGCCGCCCGGGCCGAGCCCGCACACTCCCCCGCCGCAACGGCGCGAAACCACAACGACGCACCCCGGCGGTGCCCAACCGGCCCCGGGCCGCAGCCCGCACGGCACCGCCGGACACCACCGCCGCGGCGCACCACCGCCGCGGCGGAAGAAAACACCGGGCCGAGCCCGCACACTCCCCCGCCGCAGCGGTGCGAAACCACAGCGGCGCATTCCGGCGGTGCCCGAGCAACCCCGGGCCGCAGCCCGCACCGCACCGCACCGCCGGACGCGGCAGCGTCATCGTGGCGCGCCACGCACCCCCCGCCCCTGCGGGCAGGGGCCCATCAGGCCACTCCCACCGGCTCCAGCGCGGCGAGCGCCCGCGCTCCGCGGCCCGGGGCCATGTCCAGGCGGGCCAGGACGGCGGGGACGGCGACGGAGGGCATGAGGTGCTCGTAGAGGACGATCGCGCGCCGTTCCAGGTCCGCACGGTCGGACAGCGTCTGCGACAGCGCGTTGATCCCCCCGAACGCTCCGACGATCAGTTCGGCCACTTCCCACGGCACGACGTCCGGTAAGACTTCGCCCCGTTCCTTGCCCTCCACCAGGAGCCGGGTGTGCAGCTCGGTCCACCCGGTGAAGGGCCCGCTGCGGTGGAGCGCGGGCGACCCGTGTTCCATCGTGAGCCGGACGCTCCCACGCAGGACGGGGTCGGTCAGCAGCTGGTGCGAGAAGACCATGCCGAGGTCGACGAGCCGCTGCATCCGGCAGCCCCCGGGGAGGTCGAGCAGGGCGGACGTCGCTTCGGCCTGGGCGTCGATGACGGCGTGCGCGAGGTCTTCCTTGGAGGGGAAGTGGAAGTACAGCGCTCCTTTGGTCACCTCCGCCCGCGCGAGGATCTCGTTGATCGTGGCGGCGTCGTAGCCCCGTTCGTCGAACACCACCGCGGCCGCTTCCAGGATGTTCTGTCGAGTCCTGATCGCACGGTCCTGCTTGGCCACGGCACGCCTCCGGGTCGATGGGGCCCGCGCGCCGCTGCGCGCGGTGCGGGGCTGGGCATCCGGCGGCCGCAGCCGGTACCCGGGAGCGCCCGCGGCGTCGAGCGTATGCAGCACACCGGCGTCAAGGGAGGAGAGCGAACAAGCCAACGTGCGCCTCCGGCCGTGCATCTCCTCCCGCTCTGTGCCGCTTCCAGCGTGTATCTATGGACGGAGCGGGACGAAGCGAGGGAGCCGAGGGAGCGCGCCAGCGATGAGTCTCACCGGAACCGCCTTCTTCGCCGCGCTGGCCGCGGCGACGGTCTGCACCGTGCTGGCCACTCTGCTGCTCTGGTCGCGCATCCCCGGCCCGGCCGCCGTCCGCTGGGCGTCCCGCGTCCTCCTGATCGGCCTGTGTCAGGCGACCGCCATCTGCGTCGTTGCCGCCTGGATCAACACCAGTTACGGCCTCTACGCCTCCTGGGACGACCTTCTGGGGCGCACCGGCGGCGGCCCGGTGGCGATGCCGGGCCCGCCGCCGGAGCGCGCCCGTTTCCTGCGCGGCGACGCGGGGATGCGGCAGACGTACGTCCGCGGGCCGCATTCGGCGCTGTCGGGCCAGGTGATGGTGTGGACCCCTCCGCAGTACGACGACCCGCGCTACCGCCGGTCCCCCTTTCCGGTGGTGATGCTGCTGCACGGCGTGCCGGGTTCGCCGCAGTCCTGGCTGGAGCAGGGCCACATGCCGGGGGACTACGCGAAGCTGCTGCAGGCGGGGGCGAGCCGCCCGTTCATCCTGGCCGTGCCGGTCATCGACCCCGGCGGGCTGGACACGGACTGCTCGGACGTCCCCGGGCACAAGGTCGCCACCTGGCTCTCCCGGGACGTGCCGGATCTGATCCGGCACCATTTCCGGACGGGCAAGGACCCCCGTTCATGGGGCCTGCTGGGCATCTCGACGGGCGGCTACTGCGCGGCCAAGCTCCCCCTGCAGTACCCGCGGGTCTTCGGCGCGGGCGCGGCCCTCGACCCGGATCCGCTGACGGGGGCGCAGGGCGCGCTGCCCGACCCGCGGCTGCGCGAGCGCAACAGCCCGACGTGGCTCGTGGCGCACACCGACGACGCGGGCGTCGGGTTGTTCCTGGCGACGTCACGGCAGGACCGTTCCAGCCCGCCTTCGCTCATCGAGCAGTTCCGGCAGGCGTCGATCGGCAGTGGCGTGCGGCTGCGGACGATGGTGGCGCCGGCGGGCGGGCACAACTACCACACGTGGATCTCCATGTACCCGGCCGCGTTCTCGTGGCTGAGCGAGGAGCTGAGCGGACCGGACTGACCCTCGTCGTGCCGTCAGTTGTTCACGTCCTGCGGGAACGTCATCTGCTTGCCCATCCACTCCAGCGTCGGCGCGATTTCCCGCCGCCAGGTGGTGAAGTTGTGGCTCCCCGTCGGGAGGATGATCTTCGCGGCGGTCATCGGTTCCTTGACGGCCTTGAGGAACTTCTCCGTCTCCTTGAGGTTCTTCTCGCCTTCCTTGCTGCTGGTGACGAGCACCGAGACCCGCGGGGCGGGCAGGTTGTTCAGCCGCCAGATCAGGTCGTGCTCGCGCTTGTTCTTCTCGCCCTCCTCACCGTCGCCGAAGAGGTTTCCCGTGGTCAGATCGTTCTTGATCTTGTAGTCGGCGGAGAGGGCGCCCGCCACCGGATACGTTCCGGGCTGCCGCATGGCGAGTTCGAGCGCGCACGTGCCGCCCGAGGAGTAGCCCATGACGCCCCAGGCGCTGGCCTCGTGACCGACGCGGTAGGCGCTCTTCAGGGCTTCGGGCAGGTCCTTGGTGAAGTAGGTCTCGGACTGGGGGCCGCCGGGGACGTCCACGCACTCGGTGTCGCGCGGCGGGGCTATGGTCGGGCGGACCATCACGATCACGGTCGGCTGCATGCGGCGGTCGGTGATCAGCTCGCTCGCCGTCCTCGGCACCCGCAGGAAGTGGGAGAGGTTCGTGATGCCGCCGGGGTAGCCGCTGATGGCGATGATCACGGGGAAGCGCTGCCGTTTGTACTGCTCCTGGAAGTACTGCGGCGGCAGGTAGACGAACGCCGGCTCCACGACCCCCGCCCGGCGGGCGACCAGCCGCACCGACTCCACCGTGCCGACCTTCTCCTTGGGCCCCTGCGGGATGTCGGTCTTGTCGATGCCTTCCGTGCCGGTGTGCTTCACCAGCCCGCCCTTGCCCGTGTCGACCGCCGCGGCGCCGGGGCCGCCGCCGTTCTCGGTGAGCTGGGTGACCTCGCCCGGCGACCGGTCGTACCGGCCGATCAGCTCGCCCCACGTGCCGTAGAAGCTGTTGGCGGAGTTCACCGCGAGCAGCACCGAGGACATGATCGTCAACTGCGTGACGAGGATCGCGCCGAGCCGCCCCAGCACCGGCAGCACGCCGCGCCCGGAGAGCCGCGGCCACAGCCAGACGGTGAGGCCCACGCAGACCGCGGCGACGAACACCACCGTGTACAGGAGTGACCTGCTGGTCAGGCTCATGCGCACTCAACTCCCTGCCCCCGCGGTGGGTACTCGTGTTCGGTAACGCGATACTCACCGATGAAGAGGCCGGAATGGGCGGACAGGGTTGCCCTGGACCGATTTCTTACCCTGCTCTTGTCCTGCGCGTGTCCTGTCGGCCGCCCGCCGTTATCGTCCCGGAAACCGTCCGCGCCGGAGGGTGGGTACGGGTTCCGCTGGGCAAGAAGGGCGCATGGGTGACGTCTTCTTTCGCAGGCTGAGCCGCTGGCAGGCCGACCAGTACCGCGACCAGCTCGCGGATCTGCACGTCACGGCCTACGCGCGCCCGCACGTGGTCGGCCACCGCGGGCCCGAGCCCGCCCCGGCGGCCGGGCCGGCGGCCGGGCCGGCGGCCGGGCCGGAGCCGCTCGTGGAGCACTTCCACAGCCGCGCCCGCTTCCGCGAGCGGCTCGCCGAGCACTCCGTGCGGCCGGGCTTCGACCTGGTGCTCGCCGACGCCGGAGGCCCGGTGGGCTGCGCGTACGGCTATCCGCTCGCGCGCGACAGCGAACGGTGGCACGGCTTCCTCGGCCCCGTCCCCGGCGAGTTGGAGGAGCTGACGGCCGCCGGCCGGGTCTTCGCGGTCGCCGAGCTCGTGGTCGCGCCCCGCCACCGCCGCCAGGGCATCGGCCGGCGCCTGCACGACCGGCTGCTGTCCGGCAGCGGCGCGGCGCTCGCGGCGCTGGTCATGGCCCCCGCGGACGCCCACGACCCGGCGGCGGAGGCCGCCCGCCGCGCGTGGGGCTGGCAGCGGGCGGGGCAGGTGCGCCCGCCCGCGGCGGGGGACGTGGGGGACGCCTTGGAGGTCTACGTACGACCGCTGCGGCGGTGAGCCGGAGGTTCATGTTCCCAGTGGCGTGAAAACGACGCCCGTGGCGTGCGGCCCTGACGCGGCGTGAACTTCCGTGACCCCAAGTGGGCGTAGGGCCCGTCCCCCGTGCGTGGGGCGGCCGCGTGTGCCTCGCGAGGGTCTGAGCATGCGGGGAATAGGGGGGCGGCTAGCCTTACGTCACCGTCCCCCCGGGGGACGTATACCCGCAACACGGACATTTCATAGCTCCCGAGACACGTGAAGGACTACTCCACATGGGCATTCGGAGTCTGCTGCGGAACGCGTTCGGCCGGTCCAGGACAGCGACGGCCGAGCGAGACGACGCCAGCCTGCCCCAGCAGAGCGCGCCGCCTTCCGTGCCCGCGCCCTCGCAGGAGCCCGCGCCACGGGGCGCCTCCGGCGAGGCGCGCACGGAGTCCCCTGGCCCCTCTCTTACGGAATCCCGCCCCGATCCGGTCGTGGCCCGCCCGCGGGTCTCCGCGGAGGGAACCGCCCCCGCGGAGGGGAGCGCCCCCGCGGAAGCGCCCGAGCCGAAGGCCACGGAGCCTGCGGCCGCCGAGCCCCTCCGCGCGCCCCTGCCGTCGCAGCAGAGCGGCGACGCGCGCACCGCGGATTCGGCGCCCGAGCCGCAGCCCACGCCGGTGGCAGAGCCGGTCACTGAGCCGGCCGCGGAGCCGGTGGCCGAGCGCCTCACCGAGCCCGACAGCGACACGATCCCCGACCCCGGTCCGCTGGAGCCGCACGTGCCGCCGCGGCCCGGGCCCACCCCCGGCCCGCGCCCCGGTCCGGGTCCCGTTCCGCCGGAGCCGAGCCCGGAGCCCGAGCCGCAGCCGACGCCGGTGCCCGCGCCCAAGCCCATCCCCGAGCCGGAGCCCGTCCCGCCGGTCGACCCGGAGCCGCTCCCCGAGCCGCCCCCCGGCCCGGACCCGGTCCGCAAGCCGGAGCCCGCGCCCGGCCCGACC
>NZ_JBPQTS010000169.1:0-14999 GCF_051386455.1 Streptomyces sp. URMC 124 | reverse complement strand
GGGCGGCCCCCGCAGCCGCCGACGTCACGTGTACGGCCACGGCGACCGCCCCCTCCGCTGCCCGTGCTGCTGCCGGCGCCCCGGACGCGACCGCCGCCGGCAGCGCCCGCACGGGCCGCCCTGCGCGAAACGGCCGCGGCCGCCGGCCCGTCCTGTGGAGCGCCCTGGCCCTCGTCACCGTCGCCGGCGTCGCGGCCGGCGCGTTCTTCCTGACTCACGGTCAGGCGGACGACGACTCCTCCGCCCAGGCCGCCCCCAGCCGGGACGCCTCCGCGCCCCCGAGCGGCAAAGCGTCCCCGAGCGAGCCCCCGAAGCCGCCGCCCGGCTACCACCTGGTGACGGAGAAGACGGCCGGCGTCTCCTTCCCCGTCCCCGACGGCTGGAAGCGCGGGAAGCTCAAGGAGAGCGACGAGATCCTCTACATCGACCCCAGCGGACTGGTGGGCCTGCGGGTCTCCGTCCTCGACCTCGCGAGCAGCGACCCCCTCCAGCGCTGGAAGGACGACGAGACGAAGTCCGTCAAGGAGGGCAAGCTGCCCGGCTACCACCAGCTGCGCATGCAGGGCACGGAGTACCGCGGGCAGCCCGCGGCGATCTGGGAGTTCACGTGGCAGGGCCGGGCGCGCGAGTACCGGGCCGCCGACCTCGGGTTCGGCCGGCCGGGCGGGAAGGAGTACGCGATCTACCTCTCGGCGCCCAAGGCCGACTGGCACAAGCACAGCCAGGTCTTCGACGTGGTGCGCGAGGGATTCCGGCCCGACGCCCGGTGACTGCGGTGGTCCCGGCCCACCGCGCCCGGCAGGGGCGTTCCGCCCAGTAGGGGTCCCGTCACAGGGTCCCGTCAGGGGCGAACCCTGATGCCGCGGCCCCCGCGGGCATGTGACGATCAGTGCATGACCGCCCCCGCCCGCCCGCAGCACCCCGACGGCCCACCCCTGCGCAAGCTCTACCGCAGCGCCGAGGGCCGCATGCTCGGCGGTGTCGCGCGCGGGCTCGCGGGGCACCTGGGCCTGCCGGTGTCGTGGGTGCGCCTGGTCTTCGTCGCGCTGCTGCTGGCGCAGGGCATGGGCGCCGTGCTGTACGCGGTGTTCTGGTTCGTGGTCCCGCTCGGCGTAGGCGGCGTCGACGCCCCGCGCCCGGTGGCCGCCGAGCCGGGCGCGGGCGACCGCAGGCGGCTCTTCGCCCGCAAGCCGGACCGCGGGCAGGTCGTCGCGCTCGTCGCCCTGGTCATCGGCGCCGCGATCTTCCTGGACAACCTCCACCTCGGCCGCGCCAACGCCTACATCTGGCCGCTGCTGCTCGTCGGCGCCGGCGTCGCCCTCGTCTGGCGCCAGGCCGACAACGCCCGCCGGGCCCACTGGATGGAGGTCGGCCGCAGCAAGCGGGTCCTGCCGCTCGCCCGCGGCGCGGCCGGCGTGGCCCTGGCCGCCGCCGGCGTCACGGGCATCGTCGTCCTCCAGGGCTCCGCCGAGCACCTGGGTACCGTCCTGCAGGCGTCGCTCGCCGTCCTGGTCGGCATAGCGCTGCTGGCCGGGCCCTCCCTCGTCCGCATGACCCAGGACCTCTCCGCCGAGCGCACGATGCGCATCCGGGCCCAGGAGCGCGCCGAGGTCGCGGCCCACGTCCACGACTCCGTCCTGCACACCCTCACCCTGATCCAGCGCAACGCCGAGGACCCCCGCGAGGTCGCCCGCCTGGCCCGGGCCCAGGAGCGCGAGCTGCGCGCCTGGCTCTACAGGCCGGAGGGCCGCGGGAAGGACGAGGCCGAGGAGCCGGACACCCTCGCCGAGGCCGTCAAGGCCACCGCCGCCGAGGTCGAGGACCACCACGGCGTGCCCATCGAGGTGGTCGTCGTCGGCGACTGCCCGCTGGACGAGCGCCTGGCCGCCCAGATGCAAGCCGCCCGTGAGGCCATGGTCAACGCCGCCAAGTACGGTGGCGAAGGCGGCGCCGTCCAGGTGTACGCCGAGGTCGAGGGGCGTACGGTCTTCCTCTCCGTGCGCGACCGCGGCCCCGGCTTCGACCCGGACGCGGTGCCGGGCGACCGCATGGGCGTCCGCGAATCCATCATCGGCCGGATGCAGCGCAACGGCGGCACGGCGAGACTGCGGTCCGTGCCCGGTGGGGGAACCGAAGTGGAGCTGGAAATGGAGAGGGCGGAGAACGCGTCATGACGACCGAAGAGACGGTGCAGCGCCACGCACGGGTGGTGCTGGTGGACGACCACCGCATGTTCCGTACGGGCGTGCAGGCCGAGATCGGGGCCACCGACCGCACGGGCGTCGAGGTCGTCGGCGAGGCCGCCGACGTCGACCAGGCGGTCACGGTCATCACCGCCACCCGCCCCGAGGTCGTCCTGCTCGACGTCCACCTCCCCGGCGGCGGCGGGGTCGAGGTGCTGCGCCGCTGCGCGCCCCTGATGGCCGACGCCGAGCGCCCGGTCCGCTTCCTGGCCCTGTCCGTCTCCGACGCCGCGGAGGACGTCATCGGCGTCATCCGCGGCGGCGCCCGCGGCTACGTCACCAAGACCATCACCGGCGCGGACCTGATCGACGCCGTCTTCCGCGTCAAGGACGGCGACGCCGTCTTCTCCCCGCGGCTGGCCGGTTTCGTCCTCGACGCCTTTGCCTCCACCGACGCCCCGCCCGTCGACGAGGACCTCGACCGGCTCACCCAGCGGGAGCGCGAGGTGCTCCGCCTGATCGCCCGCGGCTACGCCTACAAGGAGATCGCCAAGCAGCTCTTCATCTCGGTGAAGACGGTCGAGTCGCACGTCTCGGCGGTGCTGCGCAAGCTCCAGCTCTCCAACCGCCACGAGCTGACCCGGTGGGCGACGGCCCGGCGCCTGGTCTGATCCGGCCGCCGCCCGGGCCGCCGCGGCAACGGTCCCCGGCGCCCGGTCCCCGGCCTTACGGTTCGAACCCGAATTCGGATAAGCCCCGGTCACCCGGGCGTGGCGGCGGAACCCCGCCGGTCCGCCGGCCCTCTTGAACGGACGAGAGGCTCTCACTCACGCAGGGCCCCGGCCCCGCGCGGGGCCCGAGATCCGAAACGAGAGCCGGATGAGTCTGACGGGGACCCCCTTCCTCCTCACCACGATCGCGCTGGTGGTGGTGGCGCTCGTGCTGCCCCTCACGCTGTGGGGCAGGATCGGCGGGCCCAAGCTGCTGCGCCAGGCGGCGCGGCTGCTGATGCTGCTGTTCGCCCAGGTCACCGCCATAGCCATGGTGTTCGTGATGGTCAACAACGCCAACGGCCTCTTCGACAACTGGGACGACCTGCTGGGCACCGGCGACCACGTCCGCACCGCGGCCGACCTCGGCCCCGACGGCACCGGCGGCAAGAACCTCGACGCCGCGCCCAAGGACCCGCAGAAGTTCAAGCCCGCCTCCGACAAGAGGATGGGCCCGGGCGTGCAGGAGACCCAGCTCAAGGGCCGAATATCGGGCGTGGAGGGCGAGGTCTACGTCTGGCTGCCGCCGCAGTACGACGACCCCGCGTACAAGGACAAGAAGTTCCCCGTGGTCGAGGTCCTCCCGGGCTTCCCCGGCTCCGCGAAGGCCTGGTTCGGCACGCTGGAGGTGGGCAGCCAGCTCAAGCCGATGATGGAGAAGGGCGAGGTCGAGCCGTTCATCATCGTGGCCCCGCGGACCACGCTCCTCGGCGACGTGGACACCGGCTGCGCCAACACCCCGGGCAAGGTCAACGCCGACACCTGGCTCAGCGTCGACGTCCGCAAGATGGTCGTGGACACCTTCCGCGCGCAGGAGAAGCCCGAGGGCTGGGCCGTCGCCGGCTACTCGGCGGGCGCGCACTGCGCCACCAAACTGGCCGTCGCCCACCCCGACCGCTACCGCGCGGGCGTCAGCCTCTCCGGCTACAACGACCCCGCCGGCGAGCCCGCCTCGCTCACCGCGAAGACGCCCGGGCTGCGCGAGGAGAACAATCCCCTGAAGATGCTGCAGCGGGCCAAGACGCCGCCGCACGTGGCGCTGTTCGTCTCCGGCGCGGAGGGCGACGGCTACCAGGGCGGCACGGCCCTCAAGCAGGCGGCCAAGGCTCCGACGACCGTGCACGTGGTGAAGGTCCCCGCGGGTGCGGGCGGCCACGGCACGGCCGTGTGGAAGCGGCAGGTCCCCGACGTCTTCCGGTGGCTCTCGCAGCAGATCAAGCCGTAGCCCGTAGCCCGCCCCGTAGCCGGTAGCCCGTAGCCCGTAGCTCTGCGGAGCCCCGCGCGGGCCCGGCGTCACACCGGCCGGGACGCCCCCGCGAAGGGCATCTCGTCGACCGGGGCGATCCTGACCGGCGCGCCCGGGTGCGGGGCGTGGATCATCCGCCCGCCGCCGACGTAGAGCCCCACGTGGCTGACGCCCGAGTAGAAGAACACCAGGTCGCCGGGGGCGAGCGCGCTCCGGGAGATCCGCCGTCCCACGTTGATCTGCGTGTACGTGGTGCGCGGCAGCGAGACGCCCGCCGCCTGCCAGGCGGCCTGGGTGAGCCCCGAGCAGTCGAAGGCGGCGGGGCCGGTCGCCCCCCACACGTACGGCTTGCCGAGCGCGGAGTACGCGAAGGCGACGGCCCGTGCGGCCCGCTCCGTGGGGGCCTGCACGCCGCCGCGCGGCGCGGCCGAGCGGTCGGCCCGTACGGCCGTGGCGGCGCCCGCCCCGCCGGCTGCGTCCCCGCGCTCGACGGCGGCGCGCTCCTCCTCCGGAAGCTCCGCCAGCACCCTCCTGGCCTCCGCCAGCTTGCCCTCGACGGTCCGCTTGTGGCGGGCGAGGCCGGCCTGCTCCTGCTTGAGCTCCGCGAGGCGGGCGTCGGCGGCGGTGCGGACCTGCCGGATCTCCCGCACCTCGCGTTCGTAACGGCTGACGGCCGCCGCCTGCCGGCTGCCCGCCTGGTGGGCCAGGGAGGCCCGCTCCAGGTACTGGCCGGGGGAGGAGGAGAGCATCAGCCGCACGCTCGGGGGCATCCCGCCCTCGCGGTACTGGGCGGTGGCATAGGAGCCCAGGGCGTTGCGGGCGGTGTTGAGCCGCTCGGTCCTGCGGGCGGCCCGGTCGCGCAGCCCTTCGAGGGCCGCCTCCGCGCGGTCGGCCTTCTCCTTGGCGCCGTTGTACCGCTCGGTGGCCTCCTCGGCCTCCCGGTAGTACCGGTCGGCCTGGGCTCTGAGCTGGGCCGTGGACGGCGGGGGAGCGGCCTGCGCGGTGCCGTCGACGAGGGTGACGGTGGCGGCGCCCGCGAGGGCGAGACCGGCCGCCGTCCGTACGGTGCCGCTGGTGAGCGGGTGCTGCCTGGGCTTGCGGTGTGCTGCTGCCACGCCGGCCGTCACTTCCTTCCAGACCTGCTGTTCCTGCCCGGCCCGCCGGGCTCGGGGGCCGGGCCGGACGGTGCCCGGCGGCGGTCCTTCACGAGGGGGGAGAGCGGGGACCGCCGCCGTCTGGGCCAGGACGCTATTCCGCAGGGTCACGCTCCAGAACACAGATGACCGGTAGTGGATGAAATCGTTCGCGGCGCTTAGGCCAGTGATCATGTCGACCCCGCCCCCACGGATGGATATATGCCGCCCGTGACCGAAGTGGCGATTGCGCCCCACCTGCCTGCCCGTGGGTGATATGGCCCCCGCTAGGGTCAGGGCCCATGGACGTACTCATTCACGCCGTCGTCGGCCTGCACATCGTCGGCATCGGCGCGCTGCTCGGCGGCTTCATGACCCAGATGAAGGCCATGGGCAGGGGCGAGGCGCGGATGGTGCCCGCCATGCTGCACGGCGCGCTGACCATGCTGGTCACGGGCGTGGCGCTGGTGGGCCTCCACCAGGCGCAGGACCACACCCTGAACATGGTCAAGATCGGCACCAAGCTGGCGCTGCTCGTCGTGATCCTCGGCCTGGTCTACGTCAAGCGCGACGACGAGAAGGTCCCGGCCCCGGTCTTCGGCGCGGTCGGCGCGCTGACCGTGGTGAACATCTTCATCGCGGTGATGTGGGTCTGACCTCCCGGGCTGTGGGGGTGACCACTGTCGCCGGGAATCCGGGCCCGGCTGTCAGTGGGGCGGCCTAGACTCGGGAGGCGATGAGCAGCCTCTTTGACGACAGCTTCCTGGCGGACCTCGGCCCCGCGGACGAGGAGCACGCCCCTCCCCCGGAGGACGCGGCCCCCGAGCCGGTGCCGCACGATCTCTTCCAGGGCGCCTTCGACGTGCCCGTCCCCCGCGAGGCCTACTACCGCGACGGCGCCCACCGCCCCGCCGTGGACCCCGCCGCCCTGCTCGAGGGGATGAACGAGCAGCAGCGCGCCGCAGTGGTGCACACCGGCTCCCCCCTGCTCATCGTCGCCGGCGCGGGCTCCGGCAAGACGCGGGTGCTCACCCACCGCATCGCCCACCTCCTGGGCGCCCGGCACGTGCACCCCGGCCAGATCCTCGCGATCACCTTCACCAACAAGGCCGCGGGCGAGATGAAGGAGCGCGTCGAGCAGCTCGTCGGCCCCCGGGCCAACGCCATGTGGGTGATGACGTTCCACAGCGCGTGCGTGCGGATCCTGCGCAGGGAGAGCAAGAAGCTCGGCTTCACCTCGTCGTTCTCGATCTACGACGCGGCCGACTCCAAGCGGCTCATGGCGCTCGTCTGCCGGGACCTCGACCCGAAGAAGTTCCCGCCGAAGTCCTTCAGCGCGAAGATCTCCAACCTGAAGAACGAGCTCATCGACGAGGAGGCGTTCGCCGCGCAGGCGGCCGACGGCTTCGAGAAGACGCTCGCCGAGGCGTACGCGATGTACCAGTCGCGGCTGCGCGAGGCCAACGCCCTCGACTTCGACGACATCATCATGACCACGGTGCACCTGCTCCAGGCCTTCCCGGACGTGGCCGAGCACTACCGCCGCCGCTTCCGGCACGTCCTGGTCGACGAGTACCAGGACACCAACCACGCGCAGTACACCCTCGTGCGCGAGCTCGTCGGCACCGCGGAGTCGGCGCCCGAGGAGGGCCCGGCCGAGCTGTGCGTCGTCGGTGACGCCGACCAGTCGATCTACGCCTTCCGCGGCGCCACCATCCGCAACATCCTCCAGTTCGAGGAGGACTACCCCGACGCCACGACGATCCTGCTGGAGCAGAACTACCGCTCCACGCAGACGATCCTCAACGCCGCCAACGCCGTCATCGAGCGCAACGAGAGCCGGCGCCCGAAGAACCTGTGGACCGAGGCCGGCGCCGGCCCGGCCATCACCGGCTACGTCGCCGACACCGAGCACGACGAGGCCCAGTTCGTCGCCGACGAGATCGACCGCCTCACGGACGCCGGCGACGCCAAGGCCGGGGACGTCGCCGTCTTCTACCGGACCAACGCCCAGTCCCGCGTCTTCGAAGAGATCTTCATCCGCGTCGGCCTGCCCTACAAGGTCGTCGGCGGCGTGCGCTTCTACGAGCGCAAGGAGGTCCGCGACGTCCTGGCCTACCTGCGCGTCCTGGCCAACCCCGAGGACACCGTCCCGCTGCGGCGCATCCTCAACGTGCCCAAGCGCGGCATCGGCGAGCGCGCCGAAGCCATGATCGACGCCCTGTCGCTGCGCGAGAAGATCAGCTTCTCGCAGGCGCTGCGCCGCGTCGACGAGGCCTACGGCATGGCCGCCCGCTCGACGAACGCGGTCAAGCGCTTCAACGTCCTCATGGAGGAGCTGCGCACGATCGCCGAGTCCGGCGCGGGCCCCGCCACCGTCCTGGAAGCGGTGCTGGAGCGCACGGGCTATCTCGCCGAGCTCCAGGCCTCCACCGACCCCCAGGACGAGACCCGCGTGGAGAACCTGCAGGAGCTCGCGGCCGTGGCCCTGGAGTTCGAGCAGGAGCGCGCTTCCGAGGAAGGGGAGAACCCCGGCACGCTGGCCGAGTTCCTGGAGAAGGTGGCCCTCGTCGCCGACTCCGACCAGATCCCCGACGAGGACGCGGACGGCTCCGGCGTCATCACGCTGATGACCCTGCACACCGCGAAGGGCCTGGAGTTCCCCGTCGTCTTCCTCACCGGCATGGAGGACGGCGTCTTCCCGCACATGCGCGCCCTCGGCCAGACCAAGGAGCTGGAGGAGGAGCGCCGCCTGGCCTACGTGGGCATCACCCGCGCCCGGGAGCGGCTGTTCCTGACGCGCGCGAGCATGCGCAGCGCGTGGGGCCAGCCCGCGTACAACCCGCCGTCGCGGTTCCTCGAGGAGATCCCCGACCAGTACGTGCAGTGGCGGCGCACCGGGCCCGCGAAGCCGTCGGCGTCGATGAGCGCGATCGGCTCGGGCGGCGGCGGTGCGGGGTCCGGCATCATGTCGGGCTTCACGTCGCGCAAGGCCGGCCCGTCCGGCTTCGCCACGCGCCGGGCCAAGGACCGGCCCGTGGTGGCGCTGGCCGTGGGCGACCGGGTCACGCACGACTCGTTCGGGCTCGGCACCGTCGTCGCGGTCAAGGGCAGCGGCGACAACGCCGAGGCCACGGTCGACTTCGGCGAGGAGAAGCCGAAGCGGCTGCTCCTGCGCTACGCCCCGGTCGAGAAGCTCTAGCCGTCCCGGCGGAGGAAGAGCCGCCCGGCCGGGCCGGCTATCCGGCTATCCGGCTGGTCGGTTACGTGGGGTCGTAGCCGTGCGCGCGCAGCCACGGCAGGGGGTCCACGGCGGAGCCGCCCGGGCGGACCTCGAAGTGCAGGTGCGGGCCGGTGGAGTTGCCGGAGTTGCCGGAGTAGGCGATGACGTCGCCGGCCTTGACCTGGCCGGAGCGGAGTTTGGTGCTGCTGAGGTGGCAGTACCAGGTCTCGACGCCGTCGGGCGACGTCACTATGGCCATGTTTCCGTAGGCCACGTTGTACTGCGTGCGGACCGTGCCGTCCGTGGCGGCCATGACCGGCGTGCCGTAGCTGACCGGGAAGTCGATGCCGGTGTGCACGGACATCCAGTTGACGCCCGCCTGGCCGTACATCGCGCTGAGGCCGTGCTGCGCGACGGGGAGGGAGAACTTCGGGCGCTCGGCCTCCTTGCGGGCCGCTTCCTCCGCTTTACGTTTCTTCTCCGCTTCCTGCCGCGCCTTGAGGTCGATGCGCTCCTGGGTGCGGTTGGCGCGGGTCGCGAAGTCGTCGGCGCCGTGGCTGAGGCTCGCGAGCTGGGTGTCCAGCTTGCTGTTGGCGACGGAGGGCGGGGGCGCGCTGTCCGGGGCGGACGCCGCCTGGGGCTGCTTGGTGTCGCTCTCCCCGCCGGAGACGGTCGCGGCGGCGATCCCGGCGACCCCTATGACGGCCACCGACGGCACGGCGACGGTCAGCAGGGCCTTGCGGCGCGGCCGGTAACCGGTGCGGGCGGGCGCGCCCTTGCGGCGGCTGCCGCGGGTGTGGGAGTCGCGGGGGGCAGCGCCGTCCCGGTCGGCCGGGGCGGCCGGGCCGGGCTCGTCGAGGGACGGCGGGACGAACAGCATGGCCTGCGTCTCGGCGTTCGCGACGGCACCGGCGGGGGAGGTGTCCTCCTCGCCGGAGTGCTGCCGGTCCGCTTCGTCCCTCGCGGGCGCGGAGTCCATGGCCGCCATGGCGGAGAGGTCGGTCATGAGGGTCGGGGCGTGCTCGGGCTCGCTCTGCGCGCCGTCCACGGAGGCGTAGGCACCGGCATCCCAGATCTGGGTCTGCCCGGCGCCCGCCTCCCACTGGCCGGCCCCGGTCTCCCACTGGCCCGAGGTGTCCCACTGCCCGGAGGTGTCGCTTCCCCCGACCCCCTCCGGGAGGTGCCCCCATCCCGAGGCGTTCGCCTGGCCGGAGCCGTCCCATGAAGTGAACTGCCCGGTTCCCGCCGTGTCCCAGCCCTGTGCGGCGGGCTGCTCGGGGGCCTGGTCCCGGGCCTGGTCGGGGAAGGCGGTCCGGCCGGTCAGCTCCCAGTGGCCGGAGGTGTCGTAGGCGCCGTTCGCCCCCCAGGCGCTCGGCGTCATCGCGCCGGTGTCCCACTGCCCGGTGGCGAGGGCCGAGGCGCCGGCGGAGGTGTCCCACTGCCCGGTGGCCTGCCCCGCGGCGTCGGCCTGCCCGGTGTCGTAGGCGCTGAAGTCCCAGATCTGGGTCTGGCCGGTGACGCCGCCCCACTGGCTGGTGGTGGCCCACTGGCCGGTGGTCTCCCACTGACCGCTGTCGTAGCCGTCGTACCCGGTGTAGTTGTGCGGTGCGCTCTGCTGACCGTACGACGCGTACTGCCCGTAGGAGCCGTCCTGAGCGGGGTCGGACGGGCCGGGGCCCGCCGCCGGGTGACGGTCGTTCACCACCACTTCTCTTTCGCCGAGGGAGGAGAATTAGCGGCGACTGTACCCGGCGGTATGGGACGGCGACAATCTTCGTCACGTTTCGGGCGGCCGGGCCCCGGGCATTTGGCCGCCTTTTGGTGGACTGAACCCCTGAAAACCGATTTGACGTTCGATCCGCGTTCGGTTTCGAGGCCTTCGGAGTGCTCGGGGGAGGCCGGTGAATCAGGCGACGACGGACGCCGCCCCCGAGGCGTCGTCCTGCGCCTCTTCCGTGGTCAGAGCCTGTCGTATGCCGGCGGCCACTTCCCCGTGCACCGGCAGGGCGAGGTGCCCCACGCCCGTCACGCGGACATTGCGCGCGCTCAGATCCGGGTGGTCGATGCGCGCGCATTCCACCGGCACCATCAATTGGTCCAGGTCACTCCAGAAACCGATGAATTGCGTTGCGCAATCCGGTGCGGGGCCCGCGAGTTCGGCGACGATGTCGGAACCCGGGCGCATCTGGCGCACCAGGGGATGCGCCGGCAGCAGCGACGCCGCACGGGTGCCCGTGTGCGGCGTGCCGAGCGTGACCAGGGTCCTGACGCGGACGTCGCCCCCCATCCGCTGGACGTAATAGCGCGCGATCAGGCCGCCGAGGCTGTGCCCCACCACGTCGACCCGCTGCTGACCCGTGCGGGCGCAGATGTCCTCGACGTGGTGGCCGAGCCGGCGGGCGGCGGTGCGGATGTCGCAGGTCAGGGGCGAGTAGTTGAGCGATTCGACCTGCCGCCAGCCGTGCCGGCGCAGGGATCTGCGCAGGAGCACGAAGACCGAACGGTTGTCGATGAAGCCGTGGAGGAGCAGAACAGGCAGATGACCTTCTTGTCCTGTTTCAGCTGATTCATGCAGTCCGGGTGTGTCGGGCGTGTCGGCGGCGGCCGGAAGCGTGGGCAGCACCCGCCGGGGCGGCGGACGCTCCTGCACGACACCGGTCGGATAGAGCAGCAGATGACCGGTGAGAATCGCCAGCTCCAGCACCGTGGACCGGACGAGCGCGGTCGACGGGCGCAGCAAGGCGGCAAGGATGGTGATGAAGGGCAGGGTCCTCATGGCGGCCTCCCGAACGGCACCCGGGAAGCGTGGCTGTCGTCCCCCGTGTGCGCCCACGGGCAGCTGCGTGCGACCGGCCGCACCGCTGTGCCGTGCGGCTGTCGGCACAGTGGTGCGGCGGCCTCGCCGCGGCTCCCCTCGCGACCGCCCGGAAGAACTCGCCGCCCCGGCGACGCGGGTGGCTGGGCGACCCGTAAGACGCGGAAGCGCGCGGACGGTGCGTAGCGACGTGTTGTCCCACGTGTGATTTCCCCCTCGCTCCGCACCGCGAAACTGCCGCGTGCGGGATGCTGGAGATAACGTTCGTTCACATCCCTGGGCGCCGGTTACCGGCGGTCGTACATGGAGGCAGTGATGGGAGTGACCGGTCCGATCCGCGTGGTGGTGGCCAAGCCCGGGCTCGACGGCCATGACCGCGGCGCGAAGGTCATCGCACGGGCGCTGCGCGACGCCGGCATGGAGGTCATCTACACGGGCCTCCACCAGACGCCCGAGCAGATCGTGGACACCGCCATCCAGGAGGACGCCGACGCGATCGGCCTGTCCATCCTCTCCGGCGCCCACAACACCCTGTTCGCCAAGGTCCTGGAGCTGCTGCGCGAGCGCGACGCGGAGGACATCAAGGTCTTCGGCGGCGGGATCATCCCCGAGGCGGACATCGCGCCGCTGAAGGAGCAGGGCGTCGCCGCGATCTTCACGCCGGGGGCCACCACGGCCTCCATCGTGGAGTGGGTCAACGCGAACGTCCGCCAGCCGACGGAGGCCTGACGGCGCCGGCGTCCCCGCCCGCCAGCTCCTCGCGCATCGTGGCCCGCAGGCGCAGCGTGCCCACGAGGCGCTGGAACGCCTCCGCCCAGTACGCGGCGGACCCGGCGCCGGCCGTGGCGGAGGCGTGCGTGCCGGAAGCGTGCGCTTCCGAGCCGTCCGCGGCGGGCTCCTCCGGCAGCACGGTCAGCCCCTCCAGGCGGTCGGCCTGCGCCGGGTCCAGACAGCGCTCGGCCAGGCCCATCACCCCGCTGAAGCTCCACGGATAACCGCCCGCGTCGCGGGCGGTGTCCAGGGCGTCCACGATCGCCCGGCCCAGCGGCTCCGCCCACGGCACCGCACACACCCCCAGCAGCCGGAACGCGTCCGACAGGCCGTGCGCCGAGACGAACTCCGCCACCCACGCCGCCCGCTCCTGCGGCGGCAGCGCCGACAGCAGCTTCGCCGGATCCCGCCACGACGCGCCCTCGGCCGCGGGCGGGGCCGACGCCGGGCCGAGCAGCGCCCGCGCCCACTCCGCGTCCCCTTGCCGGACCGCGGCCCGGCACCAGGCGGCGTGCAGCTCGGGCTGCCAGCCGTCCGCCACCGGCAGCGCCACGACGCCCGCCGGGCTCCGGCCGCCGAACCGCTCCGACCAGGCCGCCAGCGGGGCCGCCTCCACGATCTGGGCCAGCCACCACGAGCGCTCCCCGCGGCCCGACGGCGGCTTCACGACGACGCCGTCGCGCTGCATGCCCTTGTCGCACTCGTGCGGTGCCTCCACCGCGATCCGCGGGCCCTCGCCCTCGCCCGTGCGGTCCAGGGAGACGCAGCTGCGGGCCCGTTCGGCCATCCGGGCCGCGAGCGCCGAGCCGGGCAGCGCCGACAGCAGCTCCGCGGCGGTGGCCCGGACGTTGCGGCTGCGGTCGGACAGGGCACGCTCCAGGAACGGCTCGTCCTGCGCGGACAGCCCCTCGCGCAGCGCGTCCAGGAACATCAGGCGGTCCTCGGCCCGCTCCGTCGCCCACGAGCCGGTGAGCAGGTCACGGGCCGCCGCGGGGTCGCGCTGCCGCACGGAGGCCAGGAACGCGGCCCGCTCGGCGAACAGGCCCTCCTCCCAGACGGACGTGGCCGTGCTCGCCGCCGGGCCGGCCCGCAGGGCGTACTTCCACTGCGGGTTGAGCGCCGCCAGCCACCGCGCGCGGGGCCCGGCGAAGACGAGCGCCTCCGGGCGCAGATCGCTCCGGGACCTGGCCGTCTCCAGGAGGGCGGGCAGCAGTTCGGGAGGCGCCTGGTAGCCGTGCGCGTTGGCGGCGGCCAGCCACTGGGGCAGCAGCTCCGTCAGGTCCGGGGCGGCGCCCCGGCGCCCGGCGCCGCCCCCGCTGCGGTCGGCCAGCAACAGCGCGAGCCGCCGCCGGGCCGCCGGCGGCAGTGGCGGCCGGGCGTCCAGCGGCGCCGGGGCGGGCCGCGCGTGCGCCACGGCCGGGGCCGCCCCGGCGCGGCCCCGCACGGTGTCCACCGCGGCGGCGTCCAGCAACGCCACGGCGACGTCCTGCCCGGCCCGCGCCACCACGGGCGGCCTCCGCCGCCCGGTCCCGAGCAGAGCGGACGTGACGAGCTCGTCCCAAGTACGGTTCAAGGCGCTGCCTTTCGTGTGCTGCCCGACGCGGTGACACCGCCGGTGGGGTTGACGGGTGGTTGTTCGCCGTCGCGGCGGGGGTGAGGGGTGGGCCCCTTCTTGTGTCCGCCGTGGCGGTGATCGGCCAGGGTGGTGGTGTCCGGCGGTGCCGGGTCGGGCTGCTCGGGGTGGGTGCGGCACCGCCGGTGGGGTTGGTGGGTGGTTGCTCGCCGTCGCGGCGGGGGTGAGGGGTGGGTGGCCGTCGCATGCTGTCTGCCCCTCTTGTGCCCGTGGTGGTGGGGCGAGTTGTCAGAGGGCCACCGGGGCCGGGGACCATGTGGCCAGCGGGACGGCGCCCCTGTGGCCGTGTTCGGCGAAGACGGTGATCGGGGCGCCGGCCGATATGGAGGCCAGTTGCCACAAGGGCGTCGAGTCGCGGTGCCTGGAGTCGACCGGCAGGGCCGAGTCGCCGTGCGCGTCGGCCAGTTGCCAGTTCCCGTCCGGGCCCTGGACCGGGACGACGTCTTCGAGGACGACCGGCCACGCCTCCAGCCAAGGGTCGTCGCGCAGAGCGTCCCCGTACGCGGAGAGGGCCGCTTCCACGCCGCCGCCCGGCGGCGGGCCCGCGCCCTCCGCCGGCGGGGCGTGACGCGTGCCGAGCGCGGCGCGGAGCGGGCGCGCCGCCGGGTAGTACACGAGGTCCGCGTCGAGGGACAGGCCCACCGGCAGCGACAGTTCCGGTGCCCGGCCGGCGACCCCGTAGGAGAGGAGCAGGGCCGTGCGGCCCGACTTCCGGCCGTGGAGCCAGATCCGGCGGGTGACCAGGCGCCCGTCGTCACCGTCCCGCTGTGCCAGGACCAGCCAGTCGTCGCGCACCGCCGGCCCGGACGCGAGCAGCGCCGCGGCGTCCGTGGTCAGGCCGACCCGCGACCGGACCGTCGCGGCCAGCGGCTCCGGCAGCTCCTCCAGGCGCAGCCAGCCCTGGTTGAGGGTGTGCAGCAGGGCGCACTCCTCCAGCAGCCGGCCCGCCCAGTCGGCCCCCGAGCCCGGCAGGGACGCCAACTCCCGTACGCGCGCCGCCAGGCCGGGCGCCTGGGCGTCGACCATGCGGGCCGCCGTCTCGTCCCACTGCCCGTACCCCGCGCCCTCCGCGGCCGCCAGCCCCCCGCGCAGGAGATCGGCGAGCCGCTGCTCCAACTCCGTGACGCCCGCGGCGATCCGCTCCGCCCGGCGCTCCCCGCGCCGCCGGGCGGCCTCCTCGTCCGCGGGCGTCGCACCCCCCGCCGCGGCCGCACCGGCCGCGGCC